>CADBUT010000117.1 GCA_902797925.1 uncultured Spirochaetaceae bacterium | reverse complement strand
TGCAAATCAGATAAATATGATGACGGAGCTGCTCATCGAACCAGTCTGCATCAATGTCGACTGCAATAATTCCTGCAACCTTACCGGCGGAATTAAAAACAGGGCTGTATGCGCTGTAAAAACGCCCCCACCTGTCTTTATAAGGTTTTTTATCAACAGAAGGAGTACCGAGGCTTGCCGCATAAAGCGCGTCAGTGTACATAATCGGTTCACCAAACTCGCCGGGGTCATCAACAGCAGGGTCAATTGTAAAGGTAAAAGTCTTGTCGCCCATGTCGCGGATTCCGTAGATGTACCGCAGCTCAACCTGCTCCTGAAACGTGCGCAAAATGCCCAGTTCATGCTGATAAGGTTCGGTATCCACATCTTCTTTTTGAAGCTTTTCAAGAGTATCGCCGTCAATCAGAGCCGCCGCACTGTTCGCAATATCAAGCATACGCTTCCGCATCTGATCCTGCAACGAATTCTTTGACTGATTCGTTAAAAGCACACCGAGAGTACCGTTCACTGCAAGCAGAAAAATTGAGAGAATAATGACCATCTGTTTAGGCAATTTGTTATTTTTCAATGTTCAAAACCTATGAGCCCTATTGCCTTTATTTTAATACAGCTATATGTATAACGCAAGAAAAGCTTAATCTTCCATGTAATATTCAAGTGTTTCGCGGAGCTCTTTTTTTGAGCGGCCGTTTGCAACCGCCATTTTTTCGTAGATTTCTGCTTCAGCATCATTATTTTCCAATTTATAGATTATATACAAAAGCGTTATCGAGCCGAGCATGTTGCTTTTCAGTTCAAGGCATTTTTTGGCATTTTGAACGGCTTCTTCATAATTGCCGTCTGCAAAAAACAAATAAGCCAGATTGTTATACGCGTTATAGTTTTTCGGGTCTGAATAAATTGCGCGCCGGGCGGCTTCATACGCTTTTTCGTGCTCGCCTGTTTTGTTATATAAGCTCAAGCAATTTGAAAAGGCTACGGAATCTGCGATGCCGCTTTTCATCATCAGCTCGTAAACTTCTATGGCTTTTGCGTCTTGACCCATGTCTTCGTAAGACAAAGCCTTAAAAAGATTTACGCTGTAACGCTCGGCAGATGTCTCACATTCCGGCAGCAGTTCGTCCAAAAGCGCAAGCGATTTTTCGTATTTGTCTTCATTATAAAAGCGGGTAGCCTTCAAAAGCTTTTTCAAGTTTTTGCGGTTGTCTGAAAATGAATCTTTGATATTTTCTGCATAGAACTGTTTATAAAAAGACAAAGACTTCCGTCTGCTTCTTCTGTTCATCGTCTTGACTATGCCGACAACGAATGCCGCGCCCAAAGTAAGCAGACGGCTGTTTGTAATCAGCCCGCTATCTTTATTGATAAAATTAACATAAACAGCCAGACCGATTATCAAAATCAATGCAACGATATAAATGACAAGCAGAATTTTATTAATTGTTTTCATACACACCCCGTGCATCATGCACAAATATCATTTAGTATTTTGTTCGATATAAAATTTTTAGTCAATTATCAAATGATATTTTGCCCAAAATGTGAAAAGGAGACAAATTTCATTTGAAATTTCGCTCAAAATAAGAAAAGAAAGCAAATTTCATTTGAAATTTCGCTCAAAACGTGAAAAGCAAGCAAATTTCTTTTTTTCAATAACTTTTATTTGTGGTTCAGATGGTGAAATAACATCAATAATGTGATTTTGACAACATATGCCATAATGCTTCCACCCTTCAGGCCAATATGATTCAGCTATAGCTTTATTAATTGCATTATCCATATAGTCAAGCAGGCGAGATTTTTCAAAAATAATAAAAAAATTTCCATGCCATATTTCGTAATCGTCCCAACAACAGAATGATTCGTCTCTAGTCTGATGCATGATGTATTCGCTAAAGATTATCTCATATCGCTCCTCATCACTCGGGCATAAAGGAGTGCTATCTTTTAATATTTCCTTTAATCCAGGAACATCTATATCATCAGTATCAAATTTTCTTTTGCCTTTAGAAGCAAGAGCAACCACCAATCTTATTTCGTTGTCTTCACCCTCTTCAAATGAAATAAGAAATGGTGAATTCTTTCCAGCTTCTTTGTTTTCACTACCAAATACTATCATTAATTTTTCCTTAAAGTCCGGCATAATAAGCTTCAAGCTTAGGGCGCGCGGCGATATAGTATTTTTCAAGCTGCCTGTCAAAATGCTTGCCGAAGCTTTCAAGCATGATAGCATCGGCTTTTTCAAAGCTCATGGCCTCTTTATAGACACGCTTGCTGACAAGCGCGTCATACACGTCGGCAACAGCCATGATGCGCGCCTCAAGCGGAATTGCATCGCCTTTAAGCCCTTCGGGGTAGCCCGAACCGTCGCACCGCTCGTGGTGGAAATGCGCAACATTTTCGGCAAGAACATGAAAAGCTTTGTCGTCTGTTTCTTTTAGAATCTCGTGAACGATGCGCGCACCTTCTTTGGCATGTGTCTTCATTATAGCAAATTCGTCTTCAGTAAAGCGGCCGGGCTTCCGCAAAACAGCGTCGTCAACCGCAATCTTGCCCAAATCATGCATCGGCGCGGCCTTTATCAGATTGTGGCAGAATTCAGGCGAAAGCTTGAGCGCGTCTTCGCTTTTGTCTTGCTGAATCTCGTCAATCAAAAGCTTAACAACATCGCTTGTGCGCTTGATGTGGCCGCCCGTGGAATTGTCGCGGCTTTCTACCATTGTCGCCATGCTCAAAATCAGATTGTCGTGCATCTTCACGATATTTTCTGTTTTTTCCGCGACTTCATCTTTTAGGCGTTCATTGAATTTGTTCAAAAGCGAAATATATTTCTGGTTTCTTGTGTCATCCTGCATATACAGGATATAGCCGCGGTTGACGCGCCCGTCAAAAAGATTGTTTATAACAACCTGAAAAATCTGCTTACCTGATTTTTTAAAGAAACTGTTCTTTTGCGGATCAATGGCATATTTGCAGATATTCACTATAAGTTCATCATTCACTTCAGAATTTGCCGGTACAGAATCATCAACTTTTAATTTTGCAAGCTCCGGGTAAATGTCTTTTGCAATCTGATTGCTTCCAAGATAATGAAAATTTTTATCAAAAGAAGCAAAGCCGGTTTTTCCATTAGATGAAATCGTTTCAATTGCTGTATCAGTCACATCGTA
>CADBUT010000116.1 GCA_902797925.1 uncultured Spirochaetaceae bacterium | reverse complement strand
CGGCAGCTCTGAATAATAGCGGTCTGTCGTTACAGAGCCCATGCCGCAATACCCGTCAAACTGCTTGACCCATTTTTCATAAGTCGGGTACTTATCGTATTTGAATGTGCCGACCTTGATGTTGCCGTCGTCCCAATCGTCGCCGTTTTTTTCTTTTTCAAGCATTACCTCTTTGAGCGCAGGCCGCATTTTCTGCTGAATGAAAATATTGTTGTAGAATTTGCAGTCGCCGTGAAGAATTGTCATGAAGCCAGCAACTTCTGTGCGGTGCGGAATATGGTACGGCGTATAGCGCGGCGATGGTCTTGTCGGCGAGCCGTTGTTTGTGCCAAGCCCGACTGCGACAAAACTTCCGGCTATAATGTTGTGCACCACGGCAACACCCTGTGTGGCAAGCTTTATCGCCTTATCAGAAAGGAAAATGTTGTTGTCTACGAGCGTCGGCCCATGCGAAACTTCGATGAACAAGTCTTCGGCACAGCCGCCCATGCTTTCTTTGTTCTCGTTGTATTTTTTCGGAATAACATTATCATGGAAGAAATTCTGCGTAACGCGTGTGCCCTGCGCCTGCCAGTCAAGCCAGATTCCGCGTGTGCAATGGTGAATGTGGTTGCGCCTGTAAATGCAGTCAATCGCGGCGTGCATCTTGATTCCGCCGATTTCAGCACCGGCAAGGTTCTGCTTGTTGTTGATGTGATGAATGTGATTGTCTTCGATGAGCGAGAAAACGCCGCCAAGATGGCCGACGATGCCGGTCTGGCCGCAATCGTGGATGTTGCAGCGCCGCACAATATGCGAGCCGATGTTCTCTTTTGACCAGCCTTCAACCTGCGCCTGGCAGATGCAGTCGCGCTCGGTCTGCGTGCCGTCCTTAAACTTCCATTTGAGCCATTTGTTGTCGTTGTTTGGCTGGCAATATTTGCCGAGCGAAATGCCAGAGCATTTTGATTCGTACACTTCGCAGTCTTCGATAATCCAGCCTTTTGACCAGTGCGGGCCAATCATGCCTTCCTGATAAGCTGTAGGCGGCGCCCACTGCGTTGCGGCTTTTGAAACAGTAAAGCCAGAAAGCGTGATGTAGCCCTTGCCTTCAGCTTCAGGGTAGAAGCAGTTACGGCGCACCGTAATTTCGACATTCTCTTCGTTAGGGTCTTTGTCCTGAAAATTCGCGTAGAAAACAGTTTCGTCAGTCTTTTCGTCCTGCTCGGCGTACCACACATATTTTGTGAATTCCTGATCCCAAGATGGAATAAAAATTTCCGGCTTCTTCACTTCAGAAAGCTTCTGCACTTCATACATAGATTTGCCGTTCAAGAAAACATCGCCTGTGTGCGCAATCATGTATGCAATAAACCAGTCGCCGCTTACGAGCGTGGTGTACGGGTTATATTTGCCGAAAATCTTGTTTGAGACGCGCGCCGTGTAGACAGAGCCTGAAACCTTCTTCCAGTTTTTCAGTTCTTCCGCGCCTGTAATGTGCGCCGCAAGCGGCTTCTCTGAACGGTAGACAATGCGTTTCTTTTCAGTTCCGCCGTTTTTCGGGTTTACCCATTCGCGGTAAATGCCTGGCGCAACAATCACTTCGTCGCCCGGCTCTGCAATTTTAGCAGCCTGCTGAATCTTGCTGAAAGGCTTCGCCTTTGTGCCGTCGCCGCCTTTTGCAGCAGCTGCATCTACATAATATTTCATAAAAATTCCCCTTACTCCTTATGCCACGAACGGCCATTTATTTGATAACTTCAAATTCAAATTTTACGTCAGAAAGCACGCATGATTCAGGCTTGTTGTTATTGTCAAAAACCAATTTTACTTGGGCATTATCAGTATTCTTAAGAGCCCCTTTAAGAGTAAATGTCTTTGTATAACTGAAGTGACTGCCTGGAATGTTCTGACTGTCTACAATTCCTTCATCAAGAACGCAGTTAGTCTGCCATGAAGCATTGTCATTCATGTTTACAAGCTGAATACTTGCCCATTCAAGCGGAATATCAGACTTGCCGCTAAAAGTAACTTTCAATTTAGTTCCGGCTGGCAGAGTCTTAGTATAGCCCAGGATATATGGCGGAATATAATACTCAAAAGCACTGTCTGTCTTGTTCCAATATGTTCTGTTAATTTTCAGTCTGTCAAAAGAAAAGCTGTTCTTGTAGCCGGGCTTAACTTTTGTAATAACCTCGCTGGCATTAAGCGAGATGATTTTTCCTGTAATCTTAAAATCATCTATTTTGAGCCTTTCATCACAATAATTGTTGTCATAAGAAAAGCCGCACCACCACTTATCTGTGTTTTTAACAGTATCTTTAAGAACAACCCTTATCTTGTCGTTAAACGGAACACCGGCCTTAAAACCGACACCACAGAGCTTCCGCCATGAGAAATCTACACTATCCTTACCGTCCTCAGAAAAAATTCTAAATGCATGAACAGGCACGTCTTTATCAGGCACACCGCTGATTTCAAATTCAATTACACTTCCCTTCGGAATGAATTTGTTCTTTCCGAAAATCTGCTCCAAAAGGAACAGATATTCATAATTGCAGGATACGCCGCGTTCATCTGTACGCCCCCAATCGTTGCGCTTTACAATTACATACGAATTTTCCCAAACACCGCTCTCGTCTTTTTGAATGCTTACAGGTTCTGGTGCCGGCTTACGGACAGGCTTCGGTTTCGGTACAAAAGCAGATGTCTGTGAATCATCTTCATCGACTTTTACAACGAGCATCTCGCCGCTTTTTACAGTCGTTGTGCTTTTTTCTTTTGCATTTCCTGAAGCTGTAATATCAGAAACTTCAACTTCGCCCGACAAAACCTCGATTGTCGCTTCCGAAGCCGGTTTCCCGTCCTGTCCCTGCTTTGGAAGCAAAATCAGCATATCAGTTTTCTGCGCTGAAGAAATTTCTTTTGTGCCAACTTTAACAACAGTATCATCGTTAGCAGAAACTTTTGAAAGAAAAAGCTCGCCGTTTATAAAATCTACAGATTTTTCATTTTTATTGTTAAATATCTGAATAAGAGAATTTTCCCTTAACTGAATTTTTGCACCGGTATCGTTGAACACGGCATATACTTCAGAATCTTTTGCCGTTCTGATTTTATCACCGTCATAAACAGGACTTTCTCTGTTCAGTTTTTCCCATATATCATTGCCGGAAATCTTTCTTTGGGCGGTATTCCGCTTAAAATAGATTTTCGCAACTGCCTGTTCATTGGCCTTTACAGTAAAAGAATTCAAATCTCTGTAATAGAGATAAAACATAAAAAGAGCACCTAACGAGCAGAAAACAAAAATTGACCAGTCAATTCCATTAAGACTGTATGTTGTACTTCTTTTCTTCGTCATCTGTATTTACCTTTGTCAAATCTGGAGCTGCTACTCCAATTATTCTGCGGACTTCTTCAATTGTAGACGGCTTTTCTCTGCCTGCAATATTTATAACAGCAAACATTTTTATTGCTTCGGTCTTGCCTTTGACATGAACGCCAGGCATTTCTTCTACAATGAGCCTGCTTTTTATCAGGTTGTAGGTGTTTTCTGTAATCAGAATGTCGGTCGCAAAAGGCTTGTTCAACGCTTCGGTTCTGCTTGCAAGGTTTACGGCGTCACCGATTACAGTGTATTCCATGCGCTCGTTAGAACCAATCTGACCTGCAACGACAGGGCCGCTGTTTATTCCGCAGCCGATGTGCACAGGCGCAAGACCTTTTTCTCTTCTTGATTTGTTAAAGTTGAATAAGGCAGCGCGCATCATTAAGGCGGCGGCGACTGCATTCATTGCATCTTGCGCAGGGTTGCCAGACGATTCAGGCGCGCCCCAAACAGCCATAATTGCGTCACCAATGTACTTATCAACAACACCGTTCGTCTTGTTTACGCACTCAACCATGCGTGTCATATACTCGTTTAAGAATTCTACAACTTCTTTAGGCTGCATCTTTTCAGACATTGCAGTAAAAGATCTTATGTCAGAAAAAAAGATTGTTGCATTACGGGTTTCGCCGCCAAGCGCAAGTTCGCCGCTGGCCGCTTTTTGGGCAATTGTCTTGTTAGTAAATTTGCTGAACGAAACCATGAGCTTTTCGCGCTCTGCAAGACCGCGGCCCATCTGAATAAACGAAGAAGTCAGAAGCCCGATTTCGTCTTTTGTGCGCGGTTCTATGCCAAGTTCAAATTCGCCCTGCTCAATTTTTGCAGAAGCTTCAACAAGATCTGCAATCGGGTTTGTAATGTTTTTGCTGAAAAGCCTGATTATGATAATTGCAATGAACAGAACAGCAAGAGAAAACAGAATAATGCGGTATGTTGTTCTATTGATAACAGCAAATACCGCTTTTTCCGGAATTGTTGTAATTACAAAGAGGTCGTTCTTTATTTTGTGAACAGCCATAAATTTTTTGCCGTTGAGTGTTTCAATAAGGCTCTGCGTATTGTCAGTATCTGTTTTATTGTTTATGTAATCAATCAGCTCAAATGCTTCAGCATATTTTTTGTCTTTGCTTTCAAAGTCCGGATTAATCAAAACATTTGTGTTCTCATCAACGAGAAGAGTCGCATTGTTTGAACCTGTACTCATAAGAGAGGCAAGCGCATTTGTATCAAGCCCTACAGCGGCAGTCTTTATCACATTTGAAGGCCCGTACTTAAAAAAAAGAACCACAGACGGATTTAATAATTCATTTGAATTATAAACTTTGGCACTTTCTAAATTTTTTGACTTAATAAAATTCAGCACCGCATCAGGCTCAATGTTTTTATTTGAGTATGAAGGGTTTATCTGCAAATCAGTGTCAGGACTGAAAATAAAAATTACATCTCTGTTTACATTAAAAAAGTCGCTGACAAGCAATTCGCTGTCTGAAGCTGAGACCTGAGCGGTTTTATTTTTTCCGTTCAACTTTGAAACCGCATCAAAAAGAATATAGGAATTATTCTGGACACTTGAAAAAGTAAGCTGAACAGTTTCTGCGGTTCGCGCATTAATTGTATGATTGTTTTCTTCAGCTTTGCGCCTGTCATCGCCGCGGACAAGGGTAGAAACAAGAAAAGTTGAAACACCAAGAACAAGGATTATAAGAGCAGAAAAAAGCAGAATATGCTTTAAACTGATAGGAAATTTTATTTTAGAGTCTTTCACTGTTACCTCTTTACAAATATTCTAACATGGGTATTGTTCAATAGAAAAGAAAATTTTATCAAATGTATTTGAATTTGGAAATCTTACAATAAGCTAAACAAGTTTTTGCTAGCGAGAACTTGCAGCGGTTCGTCAGATAAGCCTTATATTGTAGATTAAGCTTATTGCGAAGCCGAAATAACCGTTTCACTATTGTCAAACTGAAATGATGTTACGGCTATAAGCACGCAGAAAATATTAAAAAGCCGAAAAAAATCTTCTAATCAGCTCCGCTTTTAATGAAACTTTCAAATATAAGGTCTGTTTAATATATAAACCTATATACCGTGAGAGTAAAAATGAAAAAGTTTATTCTAACATGTCTTTTTGTCCTGTTATATTCTACAAGTATTTTGTCCGCACTGGACAGCATATGGTTTAAGAAGAACCCTCAAGTACAGACTCTCTATGTCGATTCTCCCGAAGGACTTCGTATACGCAACGAACCGACTCTGAAAGGCACAAAAAGCGGCGTTTTATACGACAGAATGTGTGTCAAAGTAATGGGCATCGGTGCAGAAACAACTATAGACGGCATACACTCAAACTGGATAAAAATTCTGCTTCCTCTTGAAACACTGGAAAAAAACACTGACATTTGTGGCTGGGTATTCGGCGGCTATCTGACAGAAAATCCAAAACCGTTCTCTACAAAAAATTGGACTGATGCTGACTTAAAGCGGTATCTTTCACGCTTTCCGTGGATATATGGTACGCGGAACTATGAAAATTTTGGAGCAGACGGTTCGTATAAATTCGGTCTGCTGGAATCAGGCGCAGGTGAAATCGGTACTTACACAGTTTCCGCAAAAAATATGACTATCACGATTACCTCGCATTTTCTTGATGAATACGGCGAAGAACCAGATGAAACCATTGTCATCAAAATAAAAAGCATACAAGAAGATTCATTTGAACTGGAAAACGGCGTGGTATCGTATCCGGCATTTACCCATGACTATTTCTGGTATGAAATTTCACAGGAAAAGCCCGTCCTAGATTTTTTTTCAACACCTTCGTACAACGCCTTTTTTTATCCATTCACTCCAAATATGATAAAGGCTCTTGTTGAAAAGCGAAAAGAAGAAGGTTCTGTTTTTTCTGAAAACTTTTTTCAGAATCTTATAAAAATGGGCGTTCCACTTCCATACGACGAAGAATATATGAGCAAATACCGCGCATACTGGAAAAAATCATAAAACACCGGCACAGCCGCCGCGGTTTTGCCTAAGAAAGCAAATCTATGACAAGCCCGTTAAGCTCATCGATTTTTGAGAGGAACGCAATCTGGTCGTGCTGAGAGAGGAGCACTTCTGCGGCAAGGCCTTCAAGCTTTTTGTCGATTATCTTGACGCGGCAGATTATTCTGTCTTTTGTAAGCGTAAGCCGCCGTTTGAACGTCTCAACTTCGTAGCTGTTCTTCACGACATAATCGACAAACTGCTTGACCGCTTCTTTATAGTTCTGCATCTCTTCGGGCATCTGGTTCTTGCGCAAAGCGTCGCCGGCAGAGCTGACCATTTCCTTGAGCTTGCTTATGGCTTCTTCGTAAGGCAGACTGTCAATTTCAGATGTTCTGCTGACTTTTGCCGCTTCTTCGCCTGCATCAAAAGAAGCCTTGAGCATAGCCGAAAACTTCTGCTTGCGCTCGGCTTTCTTGGCTTCGGTCTCTTTTTTTCTGGCCTGAGCCGCAGCTTCTGCCGCCGCAGAAAAATATAAAGATGTGGGGTCAATCAGACTCATTCACCAGCTCCTCTGCACAAAATAATAGCACACAGCCGGAGATATTTCAAAAGTTTTATAGAAGATTCCGCCCGAATTTGTTCTGCAAGCGGCGCCGCGCAAAATGCAGAAGCGGTAGATGCATTATTACAGATACACCAGCCCGAACACTGCGCCTAGCGCAACTGCCATAACCGGCGTAATCTTCTTGTAGACAAGCAGGCCACCGTTTAAGCACGCTTTTATTACTATGTGATTGGGGATTTATAATGTATAATATTATTTGCATTACGAGTAAATTATTATTTACGTCATTGCGGGCGTAGCGCGGCAATCTGGTTAGTACAAGGCATCCTTATATGTGGATTGCTTCGCTGTGCTCGCAATGACGAGCCGCTAGGAGAAAAATATGAAAAAATTAGGCTTTGGTTTTATGAGACTTCCTTATACGGAAGATAAGACTTGGGGAAACATTGATCTGGAAAAAACCCGCGAGATGGTTGACGCTTATATGGCTGCGGGCTTTTCTTATTTTGATACGGCCTGGGTTTATCATGGCGGATTTTCGGAGCGCGTTTTTGGTGAGCTTGTTGCCAAGCGCTATCCGCGCGAAAAATTTCAGGTAACTACCAAGATGCCTCTTTGGGGAAAAACAGATCCAGCCGACCTTCAGAAAACCTTTGATGAACAGCTTAAAAAGTGCGGCGTTGAATATTTTGACTATTACTTTTTGCATGCCTTGAACCGCGATGTTTTTGCTACTGCCGAAAAGCTTGGCGCCTTTGAATGGATGCAGGAAATGAAAAAGCAGGGTAAGATTCTTCACCCTGGCTTTAGCTTCCACGATTCGGCCGATGCCCTGGAAATGATGCTAAGCAAGCACCCCGAGGTTGAGCTTGTTCAGCTGCAGATAAATTACATCGACTGGGAAAGTGACAATGTTCAGAGCCGCAAGTGTTATGAAATCTGCAAGCGTTACGGAATTCCTGTTTCTGTAATGGAACCGATAAAGGGCGGCAGCCTTGCAAATATCATGCCGGATGCAAAGAAAATCTTTACAGATTATAACCCGAATGCGAGCCTTGCAAGCTGGGCTGTCCGCTATTGTGCAGGCATGGATAATATTTTTGTTGTTCTTAGCGGTATGAGCAATATTGAGCAGATGCGCGACAACATTTCTTACATGAAGGATTTTGTTCCGCTCAACGCAGAGGAGCAGAAGTGTGTTCAGAAGGCAACCGACCTTATAAAATCTACCATTGCTATTCCTTGTACTGCCTGCCGTTACTGTGTGGATGAAACAAATGGCGGCTGCCCTCAGAATATCAATATTCCCCGCATCTTTGAGCTTTACAACGAGAGTAAGCGCTATGGAGCTGCTTCTTACAAGTGGCATTTTAATGAGGAGCTTAAAAAGACTGGCAACCCTGCCGAATGTATCGGTTGCGGTAACTGCCAGGG
>CADBUT010000115.1 GCA_902797925.1 uncultured Spirochaetaceae bacterium | reverse complement strand
TATAATTACTGTTTAATTTCTACATCAACACCAGCAGGCAATTCAAGCTTCATCAAAGCATCCATAACACCTGATGAAGGTTCTATAATATCAATAAGTCGTTTATGAGAACGCATTTCAAACTGTTCTCGCGATTTCTTGTTTACGTGTGGTGAACGCAAAACTGTAATCTTATTGATTCTGGTAGGAAGCGGGATAGGTCCTGAAACCTTAGCTCCAGCTTTCTGCACTGTCTGCACAATGGATTTTGCACTTTGATCGATCAACTCAACATCAAAAGCCTTGAGCTTGACTCGAATCTTTTCAGTAGCCATTTTTCCTCCAGGAAAATAAGACGGAAGATTCGGAAACCTTCCGCCCTATTTATCATCCTTATTCTACGATTTCTGTTACCTGACCAGAAGCGATTGTTCGTCCACCTTCACGAATAGCGAACTTCAAACCTTTGTCCATAGCAACTGGGTGAATCAATTCTCCGATAATCTTAACATTATCACCAGGTTTAACCATATCAACTCCAGCAGGAAGCGTTACAGTACCTGTAATATCTGTTGTTCGGAAATAGAACTGTGGTCGGTATCCTGAGAAGAATGGGCTGTGTCGTCCACCTTCTTCCTTTGAAAGAACATAAATCTGTCCTTCAAACTTTGTATGTGGATGAATTGTACCTGGCTTAGCAAGAACCTGTCCACGTTCAACATCTTTCTTTTCAATACCTCGAAGAAGAATACCAACGTTATCACCAGCGATACCCTGATCCAATGTCTTCTGGAACATTTCGATACCTGTAGCAACTGTTGAAGCTGTAGGACGAATACCTACGATTTCAACTGTATCGTTCAAGTTAATTACACCACGTTCAATTCGTCCTGTAACTACTGTTCCTCGTCCAGAAATTGTAAATACGTCTTCGATTGGCATCAAGAATGGTTTATCACTGTCGCGTACTGGATCATCAAAGTATGTATCCATTACTTCGAGCAATTCGTCGATGCACTTTGTATCATCAGCAGTAGCACCGTCAGCCAAAGCTTTGAATGCAGAACCCTTAACGATTGGTGTATCACGTGGATATCCGTATGATTCGAGAACGTCACGAACTTCTTCTTCTACCAATTCGAGAAGATCCGGGTCGTCCAACAAATCGATTTTGTTCAAGAAAACGATAATCTTTGGAACACCTACCTGACGTGCAAGCAAGATGTGTTCGCGTGTCTGTGGCATAACTGAATCTGGAGCAGAAACAACGAGGATAGCACCATCCATCTGAGCAGCACCAGTAATCATGTTCTTAACATAGTCAGCATGTCCCGGGCAGTCGATATGAGCATAGTGACGTTTGTCTGACTGATACTCAAGGTGACGTGTGTTAATTGTAATACCACGAGCTTTTTCCTCTGGAGCATTATCAATTTCGTCATACTTCATAGCCTTGTCGCCATATTTCTTGGCACAATACATTGTGATTGCCGCTGAAAGAGTTGTCTTACCATGGTCAACGTGACCGATGGTTCCAACGTTCATATGCGGCTTCGTTCTCTCGAACTTTTCCTTTGCCATTTGATCCTCCTTAACAGATAAAGGCAATCGCATTAAATTTTATGTGTTTTATTTTCAAGATTTTTCAATATAAATAGAAAAATCTATCACACACATATAACCTGTAGAAATTTGATTTTGATTTATAAGATGGGACAACCGCTTTTCGCGGATTTTCTTGCATATCAGCCCATAATTTTCGGACTGATTCGCTCGGAACCACCAATCACCATCAAACTTCGTTCAATGACCGGTCTGGCATCCAAGAGCCTGGCACAACACGGTGCAATCAAAACCCTTAATGACCAACTTTTGCAGTTGCTGCCAACGGCAGGTAACTTTTTCATCAAGGGCGGCGAAACCTGATTTTGCAATCTTTACGGTTAATCGCCCTGCGCTAAACGCTTTGACTCTCAAAGAACCTGAGTTTTCTCACACTTCTGCAAAATACTCGGACTTCTTTTATACCAATTATTATTTTTTTATGCAAGAGCTATAATGAAATTAGCGCAATTCTTTGCGTTTTTTTGCAGATTCATGCTCATTTTTTACATTTGCGGATAAAAAAAGAGCCGCCCCGATTGGAGCAGCCCTTTTGAACAAACCGTAATTCGGTTTGTACTACCATCTGAAATGAGCAAATGCCTTATTTGCATCTGCCATTTTGTGTGTATCTTCCTTCTTTTTGTATGCTGTACCTGTATTGTTGTAAGCATCCAAAAGTTCAGAAGCAAGTCTTTCGCTCATATTGTGACCGCTCTTTGCGCGTGCAGCTGCAATAATCCAGCGCATAGCCAGAGCTTCGCGGCGTGCCTCGCGGATTTCGATAGGTACCTGATATGTAGCACCACCAACGCGGCGTGACTTAACTTCAACCAAAGGTTTTACGTTATCAAGAGCCTTCAAGAATACTTCAAGAGGATCCTTGTCAGTCTTTTCCTTCAATTTATCCATTGCATCGTAAATAATTCCGACACAAGTTGTTTTTTTGCCGTCAAGCATCATTCTGCCGACAAATTTTGATACAACAACACTGTTGTATTTGGCATCAGGCATTACATGACGGTCAATCGATTTATTTTTTCTTCCCATCTTATGTCTCCTTATGCCTTAGGACGCTTTGCGCCATATTTTGAACGTCCGCGTTTGCGGTCTTCTACACCGAGAGTATCTTTTGTACCACGGATGATGTGATAGCGGACACCAGGAAGATCCTTTACACGTCCACCACGGATAAGAACAACTGAGTGTTCCTGCAAGTTGTGTCCAATACCAGGAATATATGCAGTAACTTCAATACCATTGCTCAAGCGAACACGGGCAACCTTACGGAGAGCCGAGTTCGGTTTTTTAGGGGTAACAGTCATAACACGTGTACAAACGCCACGTTTCTGCGGACAAGACTGAAGCGCGGGAGACTTCGTTCTGTTTGCAGCTGTTTTACGTCCCTGACGAATCAACTGATTAATTGTAGGCATTAGCCTTCTCCTATTTATTTACACCGGTCAGCACCCCGGCAGAATTTAAAAACCCAAAACATGCAGATCATTGCAATGTTTGCTAAACATAGCAGAAACTGCAAGCTTATGTCAACAGATACAGAGTGCGGCACAAGCTTTCAGTCCGGCGGCTACTCTTCGCTGCTGCTTTCGCTGTCTTCCCCTTCCTCAGACTCAGCCTGTTTTTCAAGCTTGCGTCTTTCGAGGATTTCGTTCATCTGTGCATCAAGATCTGTCTCGTTTGAGTCAAAGAGCTTGATGTCGCGGTATTTTCTGCTGCCTGTACCGGCCGGAATCATGTGACCGATAATTACGTTTTCCTTAAGACCATGCAATGTATCTACAGCACCTGCAATAGCAGCATTTGTCAATACACGTGTTGTCTCCTGGAATGAAGCAGCAGACATAAATGAATCAATATTCAATGAAGCTTTTGTGATACCCTGGAACAAAGGTCTTGCAACAGCCGGCTGTCCGCCTTCTTCCATAACTCTGTTGTTCTCTTCATGGAACTTGTATTTATCAACCTGCTGGCCGTAAATGAATCTTGTATCACCGACAGCAACAATCTCAACCTTGCGGAGCATCTGTCTTACGATAACACCGATGTGCTTGTCATTGATGTTTACGCCCTGTGCGCGGTAAACCTGCTGGATTTCATCCATCAAGTAGCGCTGCAAAGAATTCTCGCCTGAAATTGCAAGAATATCGTGAGGGCTCAATGAACCGTCGCAGAGCTGTTCGCCTGCTACTACTTCGTCACCGTCGCGGACAAGCAGACGCTTTGTCATTGGAATCTGATGCTCGAATGTCTTACCGTATTTGTCTTCTACAACGAGAATACGCTTGCCTTTTGAAACACCTTTCTGGAAGACCTTGCCTGAAATCTGTGCAAGAACTGCCGGGTTCTTCGGTTTGCGTGCTTCGAACAATTCAGCAACACGCGGAAGACCACCGGTAATATCACTTGTCTTTGATGATTCTTTAGGCATCTTAGCGATAAGATCACCGGCTTTAATTTTCTTTCCGGCTTCAACCTGAAGAATAGCACCCGCAGGCAAACTGTAAGAACTCAATTCATAACCGTCATCATCACCAATCCAAATACGCGGCTGGTGTGTATCAAGGTGAAGATCTGAAATGCGTTTCTCTTCAGTTCCTGTTTCTTCGTTTACTTCAACTTCAAGAGTCAAATCTTCAATAATATCTTCAAAGTGAACAAGACCAGAAGCTTCTGCAATAATCGGATCTGAATACGGATCAAATTTTGCGATTGTCTCTTCTTCTGCAAGAAGCTGACCAACCTTAACAAAAACAGTAGAACCGTTGTGGATTTCAATTTCCTGGTCTTTGCCTGCAAGATAGATTTTGCCTTCTTCGCGCAAAAGAACCTGAGCAACGTGATTTGACTTTGTTTCCTGTCCCTTTACTTTGAAAAGAGGAACATCGTTGAGAACACGGTCACCGTCTTTAACAAGCAGTTCAGCACCCTTCGGAACATCAACAATGTCAAGGATTCTTGTTACGAGCATCTTACCCTTACGTGTAAAGAGCCATGAACCGTCTTCCATTTCAACATGTGTACCGGTAATAGACTGAACAAGAACCTTATCTTTAAGAACAATGCGGTCATCTTCTGTTACTTTTGTAGCAGTACCACCGACGTGGAAAGTACGCATTGTAAGCTGTGTACCAGGCTGACCGATTGACTGTGCAGCGATAACGCCGACAGCTTCACCGATTTCTACAATCTTATTTCTTGCAAGGTTTCTACCATAACACTTGCAGCATACGCCGTGACGGCTCTCGCAAGTCAAAACAGTGCGGAGCTTAACACTCTCAACACCGGCTTCATCAATTTTTGCAGCAAGTTCATCTGTAATGTACTGGTTAACATCACAGATAACTTCGCGTGTAATCGGGTGGCGTACTCTTTCAAGAGTAAAGCGGCCGACGATACGGTCTTTCAAAGTTTCAATAACTTTGTCACCGTCTTTCAGCGCAGTATATTCAATACCATTGATTGTGCCGCAGTCGTCTTCGTTTACAACAACATCTTGCGCAATATCAACAAGACGGCGTGTCAAATAACCTGCTTCCGCAGTCTTAAGAGCTGTATCTGACAAACCTTTGCGCGCACCAGATGTAGAAATGAAGAACTCGATAACTGAAAGACCTTCTTTGAAGTTTGCACGGATCGGAAGTTCGATGATGTCGCCGTTAGGTTTAGCCATCAAACCGCGCATAGCAGCGAGCTGAGAAATCTGCTTCTTAGAACCACGGGCACCAGAAGTAGCCATCATATAAATTGTATTGAAGCCTTCTTTGTCTTTTTCAAGCTTCTCGTACATGATGTCTGTAAGGTTATCGTTTGTCTTCTGCCAGACTTCGACTACCTTGTTATATCTTTCGTCCTGGGTAATAACACCGTGTTTATACTGCTTTTCGATTTCAGCAACTTTCTTGTTAGCTTCTTCCATAATTGCAGGCTTTTCTTCCGGTACGATGATATCGTCCATTGAAAGAGTTGCACCGAAGAATGTTGCATATTTGTATCCGCAGGCTTTGATAGCATCGAGCATTTTTACAGTGAGCCAAGGTCCGCTCTTCTTATAGACCTTTTCAATAAGCTTACGGATTTCTTTATCACCGAGAAGTTCGTTTACATAATCTACTTCCGGCGGCATCAGTTCATTGAAAATCAGGCGGCCTGCTGTAGTTGCAATCAAATCACCTTTTTTGAAAGAACCGTCGATTGCGTCTTTTGTAGCAGGAACTTTGATTTCTGACTGCCAGTCAATATTCTTGGCTTCAGCTGCAAGCTGAACTTCGTTTGCACAAGAGAAACGCTTGCCTTTGCCTTTGCCTGACGGCTTAATCTTTGTCAGATAGTAAATACCAAGAACCATGTCCTGTGACGGATAAACGATTGTCTTACCGTTTGCAGGGTCAAGAAGGTTTCTGGCTGAAAGCATCAATGTCCAGCATTCCATCTGGGCAGCCTGTGTCAGCGGAACGTGAATAGCCATCTGGTCGCCGTCAAAGTCTGCGTTGAAAGCTTTACAAACAAGCGGATGCAGGCGGATAGCCTTGCCTTCAACAAGAACAGGTTCAAATGCCTGAATACCGAGACGGTGCAATGTCGGAGCACGGTTCAGCATAACAGGATGCTCGCGTACAACTTCATCAAGAATCTGATAAACTTCAGTTGCCTCGCTTGCAACGAGCATCTTTGCTTTCTTAATATTGTATACAATGTCTTTGTCGACAAGCTTTTTCATAATGAAAGGCTTGAACAATTCAAGAGCCATCTTTGTAGGCAGACCGCACTGCCACAGCTTAAGCTCTGGGCCAACGATAATTACAGAACGGCCAGAGTAGTCAACGCGCTTACCAAGAAGGTTCTGGCGGAAGCGGCCCTGCTTACCTTTGAGCATGTCTGAAATAGACTTGAGCGGGCGGCTAGATGCGCCTTTAACTACGCGCTTTCTCTTTGAATTGTCGAACAGAGCGTCAACTGCTTCCTGAAGCATGCGCTTTTCGTTTCTGATGATAATATCTGGTGCTGAAAGAGACATAAGCCTCTTCAAGCGGTTGTTTCTGTTAAGCACACGGCGGTACAAATCGTTCAAGTCTGATGTGGCAAAGCGGCCGCCGTCAAGCTGAACCATTGGACGCAGTTCAGGCGGAATAACCGGAATTGCGTCAAGAATCATCCATGAGCATTTATTCTGAGAAGATCTGAAATTTTCTACGATTTCAACTCTCTTCAAAAGGCGCTTGTCGCTTTTTGCACCCTTTTCAATCATTTTTGCGCGAAGTTCAGCTGCAAGTTCGTCAAGGTTGAGGTTTTCAAGCAAAATCTTGATAGCTTCCGCACCCATTCCGGCAGAGAAAGAACCGCCGTAACGTTCCTGTGCTTCAGAATATTCATCTTCGCTCAAAAGCTGCATCTTTTTAAGGTCTGTGTCACCCGGATCAATGACGATGTACTTCTCGTAGTACAGGACAGAACGGAGAGCAGCAACCTGCAAATCAAGCAGCAAACCCATGCGTGACGGAACAGAACGATAGTACCAGATGTGAGATACAGGAGCGGCAAGGTCAATGTGGCCCATGCGTTCACGGCGAACTTTAAAGTGAGTGACTTCAACACCGCAGCGGTCGCAGATAACGCCCTTATAGCGGATTGACTTGAATTTACCACAATAACATTCCCATTCTTTGGTTGTACCGAAGATTCTTTCACAGAAAAGACCGTCTTTCTCCGGGCGCAATGTACGGTAATTTATTGTTTCAGGTTTCTTTACTTCGCCGTAAGACCATGCACGGATTGTCTCCGGTGAAGCGAGTTTAATCTGCAAACTATCAAACTCTTGTATATCTCGCATCTATTTCTCCTATCAGTTTCTTTACATTAACTCAAAATGACTTGTCAAAAAAATCAGAATGCTGAATTTGATTTTTCGATAAGTTCGCGGTCACGTTCTGTCAATCCAATCTCTTTGCCCTGTGCATCATAGATTGTAAAGTCAAGTGCAAGACCACGCAGTTCCTGAACCAAAACATTGAATGCTTCCGGAACACCGGCTGCTGTTGTCGGTTCACCCTTTACGATTGATTCGTAAATCTTAGAACGGCCTGTCATATCATCTGATTTGATTGTCAGAAGTTCCTGCAATGTATTTGCAGCACCATAAGCTTCAAGAGCCCAAACTTCCATTTCACCAAGACGCTGACCGCCGAACTGAGCTTTACCGCCCAACGGCTGCTGTGAAACAAGTGAGTATGGACCAGTTGAACGGGCATGCATCTTGTCATCAACCAGGTGGTGCAGCTTCATAAAGTAGATAACACCGACGAAAACAGGGTTCTCGAAAGGCTGACCGGTTCTTCCATCCCTCAAAATTGCTTTTGAGTTGCTCAAGAAACCAGCCTGCTCAAGTTTTTCACCAATCTGTTTGTTTGAAGGAGACTGGAAAACTGGTGCTTCGTACCATTCATCAAGGTAAAGACCAGCAAGACCAAGCTCTGATTCCATAATCTGACCGATATTCATACGCGAAGGAACGCCCAACGGGTTCAAGCAGATGTCAAGCGGTGTTCCGTCTTCCATGTAAGGCATATCTTCAACCGGAAGAATGCGAGCAACAATACCTTTGTTACCGTGGCGTCCGGCCATTTTGTCACCTTCACGGAGCTTGCACTTTGTGGCAATAAGAACCTTAACGATTTCATCAACGCCAGGGTTCAAGTCGTCACCGGCTGTGCGTCTCATGCGCTGAACATCAATAACAGTTCCTTCAATTCCATGCGG
>CADBUT010000114.1 GCA_902797925.1 uncultured Spirochaetaceae bacterium | reverse complement strand
GCCGTCAGAGCCGTCAATTGAGCCGCAGCCGGAAAACTCAAGCTTTATTTCGCCGCTGTCTTTGCAAAAGTCTTGCGGAATTTCAGCTGAATAAACAACAGACGGCTGGCCGTTCACGCCGGAGCTTTTCTTTGTGTAAAAGTCGTTATAATCAAAGCTTGTGTTGAATTCTGCTCTGATTATGTATTGCCCGTCATCGATTTCCGTGCAGAAGATTACGCCGCCTTTCGGTGTCGCGCCTGTAACTGCATCAAGCTGCTGACCTTCATCGGCAGAAGCGGCTTTTGATGCGACGCCTTCTTGTTTAGAAGCGTTATACCAGACAGGCAAAGATTCCGGCCGCCCTTCTTTCGGGCTCATAATCCAGTTTTTGCGGCCCGCGCGTTCAGTAACGTACAAAGTTCTTATAAAATTGCCGTCTGAATCTTCAAGCCACACCGCAAACTGCGGCTCGCGTTTCTGTTTCCAGTGCTGCCCTGCACCCACAGAGATGGTAATCTCTTTTGCATAAAGTGAGCTAATGCCGGCAATCAGCATCAACACAAGAATAATTTTCTTCATCATTTACCTCGATTTCTTTGTATTAGAAAGATTTATCTTTTTTATGATTTTAAAGCCCGCAGTCTTTAAAACCTCTTTTACGGCGCGCACTGCCCCGCTTGTCTGGCCGCACAAATAGTTGAACGGAAACGGTGTCGTGCAGCTTGTAACGATTACGGCTTTTTTGCCTTTGTGCAGCGGTTTCGGAATGCCGTGCGTAGATTCAGCCATAAAAGTTGCGACAAGCCTGTCGAAAAGCGCTTTTAGCTTTCCGTTCATGTTGGCCCAATAAACAGGCGTACCGACAAAAATCATGCTGCACCCGCTGAGTTCTTCTGCAATTTTGTGCGCATCGTCTTCAGGCATAACGCATTTTCCGCTTGAACGGCAAGCCATGCAGCCTTTGCAGAAGCCGAAATTAAAGTCGCACACATCTTTCCAGATAATCTCGCAATCATCATGTTTTTGCTGAAATTTCTCAGTTTCTCTTTTCAGCGTTTTCGCCACGTTTCCGTTTTTGCGCGGGCTGCCGTTCAGCACAAGCACCTTCATTTTTCATCTCCTTCAAAAACTGAATTAAGCCAAAGTTTTATGAACCGGTCTGTATATGATTTGCCTTTTTCCCAATAATCAGGCTCGCACTTTTTTAGAAGAACCGACTCAATGCAGCCCCAAAGCCCAGAAACGAGAATGCCGACATCAAGGCGCGGGTTCGTTGATTTTGCAAGCCCCTGCTTTATTGCCCCGCACAAAAGTTTTTCGCCGGTGCGGTTGCAGACATAGTATTCTTCAATCAGTTCAGGCGGCGCATCGTCAGCAGATTTTATGCCCTGCATTACAAGAAGCGCGCGTTTCGGGTTTTCAAAACACCAGTCGCGGAACGATTCAATTGCGTTTTGAATTTGTTTCTTGACAGTTTTTCCTTTTTGAGACGACGAAGCGAGGCGTTCATTCAATTCATAAAGGCAGTCAAGCGAAATTTCTTGAAAAAGCCTGTCTTTGTCTTTGTAGTAGTGGTAGATGTTTGTAGCAGTAATGTCGCATGCCGCTGCAATCTCGCGCATGCCAATCTGCTCTGGGTTCTTCTGCATGAGCAGCTCAAGCGTCTTCTGCTTTATCATAGTAATAATTTCAGTATTCGGTTTTCTCATTTCAGCCTCTTATAATATAACACTGATAACTTAACACTGTTATATTATAAAGTCAAGTGAAATTTTTTACTCAGCTCAAACTGAAGCATGGGGAACGCAGATTGTTGCAATTTCAGCAAATTTTTGTGCCTTTTTACCCCAAAAAGCTTATATTATGGTATAATCCCTTTTGACAAAATGTATGATTAGGTTTATTATGAAAAAGTAAAATCTCTAATACATCTAAAATGTCTAGGATTTTTTCGCCTATAAGGAGTTTTCATGCAAGACAAACAATCTTTCAGGGCATCCCTCACCATTAAGCTTTTGGTTATGGTTCTTGGCGTTCTTATCATTTCGACAATATTGCTCGGCACATTTGCCTACAGAATCACCTCAAAAAGCATGACCCAAAGCGTCAACAATCAGCTCACTTCTGTCTCTTCTGATATAGCCGACAGAATAGCAGCAGTTAACGAAAAGCACTTTACAGCACTTCATTTCATTGCAGAGCAGGAATTCATAAAATCCGAAGATATTTCCGTTGCAGACAAGAACTTTCAGCTTTCAAGCATTTCTGCATCGCTTGATGACAATTACGGTAACGTTGCATTTTACGACAAGAACGGCAACACCACATTGCCTGACGGCCGTGCACTGAATTTTGCAGACCGTGAATATTTCAAGGAATCATTTGCCGGAAAAGATTTTGTTTCAGACCCGAAATTAAGCCCGATAACAGATTCTATCTTGCAGCATTACGGTGTTCCAGTGCGCAACAAAAGCGGCAAAATCATCGGCTCTCTTGTTATGGTAATCAACGGAAACTTGATTTACAACGAGATTGTCAAAATCGATTTGGGCGGCGGCATGCACCCTTCTGTAATCAATTACGCAACAAGCACTACAATTGCCAACGCAAACGAAGGCACGGACGAAAACGCAAATGGTTCTGACGGACAAGGACTTAGCGAAGATGAAGGTCTTGGACTTGTTCTAAAGCATGTGCTTGAAGGCAAGGAAGGCATTGAAGATTTTTTCGATCCGAACATCCGTGCACATCTTATTGCAGCATATAAGATTGTTCCAAATACAACATGGACTGTTTTTGCAGTAGCACCTTATGCCTTGCATTTTTCAGCCCTTTCAAGTATGCAGAAGATGCTCACTGTGCTTATTCTTTGTTCAATCGCGCTGTCAACGGTAATAATCATAATGCTTGTGGCAATTCTCATAAAGCCGCTGAAAGCTGTCAAAGATTCCATTATGACAATTGCAAGCGGCAACGCTGACCTTACACAGAGAATTCCAGCTGCCACAAATGATGAAATCGGCGATGTGGTCAGAGGTTTCAACAGCTTTGTCGAAAAGCTTCAGGGAATCGTAACAAACCTTCAAGGCTCAAAGCTGAACTTGCAGACTGTCGACATGCAGCTTCAAGAAAACACACAAGACGCTTCATCTGCCATAACGCAGATTATTGCGAACATAGAAAGCGTCAACGGTCAGATTTTGAACCAGGCTGGCTCTGTAAACGAAACAGCCGGCGCTGTAAACGAAATTACGGCTACAATTGAATCGCTTGAAAAGATGATTGGCTTCCAGTCGTCTTGCGTTTCTCAAGCTTCTACAGCCGTTGAAGAAATGATTGGCAACATCAATTCGGTCAACGTTTCTGTCGGCAAGATGATTGCCTCGTTTGACCAGCTTACAGAGAATTCTGAAGCCGGAACAAGGACACAGAGCAATGCAAATGAAAAAATCAGGCTTATTGAAGAGCAGTCAAAGATGCTGCAGGATGCGAACATTGCAATTGCAAACATTGCCGCACAGACCAACCTGCTTGCGATGAATGCTGCAATTGAAGCGGCTCACGCTGGCGAAGCCGGAAAAGGTTTTGCCGTTGTTGCAGATGAAATCCGCAAGCTTTCAGAGACGTCTACGGCGCAATCAAAATCTATCGGCGCAGAGCTTCAGAAGATTCAGACAACGATTGGAGAAGTTGTTACAGTTTCAAGCGAAACGAACACGGCTTTCTCTGCTATTTCGCGGAGTATTTCTGAAACAAGCCAGATTATCATTCAGATTAAAGATGCAATGGAAGAACAGCAGCAAGGTTCAAAGCAGATTATCGATGCGCTCCATTCGATGAACAGCTCAACTTCAGAAGTAAAGAGCGCTTCGGCTGAAATGACTGAAGGAAACAGGCAGATTCTTTCTGAAATGGAAAAGCTCCAGAACGCGACAGACGCAATCAAGGAAAGCATTACGGAAATGCAGATTGGCGCACAGCGCATAAACGAGACAGGCGCATCGCTTTCTTCTATTTCTGGAAAAGTTGCTGACAGCATTGAAAAAATCGGCTCTGAAATTGACTTGTTCAAAGTTTAAGGCTTCTGCCGGAACAGGCTTGCAGCGTCTGCCCTGCATGTCTTGACGACATTTTGCAAACGCTTTATAGATAGATTTTCATACTCATGGTATTTTAAAGGCAATATGAAATATCAAGATTTAGATAAATACTGGCAGAGAATTTTCAAATTGAATTGGGAATCATTATGTCAGGGCAGCAAGGCTATTTCTGCTTTGCTGATTGATGAAAAAGGCGAAATAATAAGTGAAGGCAGAAATCAAGTTGGTGAATCATCAATTCCAAATCCAAGAGTCTGTCATGCTGAAACCGAATGTATCCGCAATCTTGATATAAAAAAACACCCGATGCTAAAGGCATACACTTTGTTTTGTGCGCTTGAACCCTGTCCGATGTGTATGGGTACTGCCGCAATGAGCGGAATTCACAATTTTGTGATTGCATGCCGCGATGATTTTGGCGGAGCGATGCAACTTGCAAGGCATAATAAATTGTTACAGAGCAGAAACTTCAATATTACCTGGCTGCCACAGGAATTTGGTGATATTCAGCGCGGGTTTCAGTTTCTTAAAGAACTGCTTTTTGAGCCTCAGAAAGGAAAACTTGCCGAAATCGAAAAGGACTTTTCTGTCTATAATAAAGCTGGTGTGAAAGCCGCAAAATCAATTTATGAAGACGGCTGGTTTAAGTCAAAAAAAGCTTCTGATTATTCTGTAGAAGAGATATTTGACGAATTTGCCGCCCGGATTGAAGGAAAATCAAAATGAATCTTTCTGCTGAAAAGCCATCAAATAAAAACTACGGCAAAACTCTTATTGCCTGTTACCTCGGCTTTATAACACAGGCGATTGCCGCAAACTTTGCGCCGCTCCTGTTTTTGACCTTTCACAACAGTTACGGCGTTTCTCTCGGACAAATTGCTCTGATTCCGGCTGTGTTTTTTATGACTCAGCTGATTGTTGATATAATCTGCGCACAGATTGTTGATAAAATTGGCTACAGGAAATGCGTGGTAGCTTCAGAAATCACTTCTGCTTTGGGGCTGGTACTGCTGGCTTTTCTGCCTGACGCAATGCCCTACCCGTTTGCAGGAATCATCATCAGTGTTGTGGTTTATGCCATCGGCAGCGGTCTGATTGAAGTGCTTGTAAGCCCGATTGTAGAAGCCTGCCCTTTTGAGCATAAAGAAGCAACTATGAGCCTTTTACATTCATTTTATTGCTGGGGTTTTGTCGGGGTTGTCTTGCTTTCAACTTTATTTTTTAAGTTTGCCGGAATCCAAAACTGGAAGCTGCTTGCATGTCTTTGGGCTATTGTGCCTGTAATCAATATTTTCAATTTTGCAACCTGCCCGATTGAACATCCGACCGGAGGTGAAAAAGGCATGGGGATTGCAGCACTTTTCAGGCTGCCGCTCTTTTATGTTGCCGTTGTTCTCATGGTTTGTGCCGGAGCTTCTGAGATTTCGATGGCACAGTGGGCTTCGGCATTTGCAGAGGCAGCGCTCGGGCTTTCTAAAACCGCCGGAGATCTTGCAGGTCCATGTCTTTTTGCCGTTGCAATGGGCATATGCCGCGCAGTCTTCGGCAAATCCGGCGCGCGCATAAATCTTATCAAGTTTATGATTGCTTCAGGCGTGATGTGTCTTATAAGCTATCTTCTGGCATCGCTTTCAACACAACCGCTTATCGGCCTTGTCGGCTGCATTCTCTGCGGCTTTTCGGTTGCAATCATGTGGCCGGGAACAATCAGTGTATGTTCGCCAAGAATTCCAAAAGGCGGCACAGCGTTTTTTGCAATGCTCGCCATGGCAGGCGACTTAGGCGGCTCGGCAGGCCCTGCTCTTGTGGGTAACATAAGCCAGGCAGCCGGAGACAATCTTCAGAAAGGTCTGCTTGCAGGCGGCATTTTTCCAGTTGTTCTTGTCATAGCTCTAATTCTGCTTGTACTGGCTGAAAGAAAAAAGAAATGAAGCTAACGAAAATCAAAAACATAAGGAAGATTTATGCCAATAACACAAAAGCTTTTTGAAGTGCAGGACCCCGTATACCGCGATTTTCAGGCTAAGCTTGTACCGAATATTTCTAAAGATTCTATGATTGGAGTGCGCACTCCGCAGATGCGTGCAATCGCTAAAGAATTTTTTGGGAAAGGCAAAACTATAAGCACAGAAGCCCGGGCATTTTTAAAAGAACTTCCGCACAAATATTACGAGGAAAATATGATTCATTTTTTCCTTATTTCAATGATTAAGGATTTTGATGAGTGCGTAAAAGAACTTGAAGCATTTCTTCCATTTATAGACTGCTGGCCTGTATGTGACCAGTCCAGTCCGAAAGCTTTTAAGAAAAACCGCGGAAAACTCCTGCCGCTCATAAAAAAATGGATTGACTCAAAACATGTATACACTGCCCGGTTTGGCTTACGCATGCTTATGAACGAATTTCTTGATGAAGCTTTTAAGACTGAATATCTTGAATGGGCTGCTGAAAGACAGAACAAACCCACAGATGGTGACGACTACTATCTTAAGATGATGATTGCGTGGTATTTTGCAACAGCCCTCGCAAAACAATACGATACAACGTTTCAGTTTATAAAAAGCCGCCGTCTTGAAACATGGACACACAATAAAGCCATTCAAAAAGCAATTGAAAGTTTCCGCGTTTCAGATGAACATAAAAAAGTGCTTGCAAAGCTAAAGATAAACTAAAACCCACAAGCCTGCTGAAAATTTTTCAGGCTCATGAAACACAGAACTGCAAATTATTTTTCTTTTTTTTGAACATACTTCATGCTATAATTTCTGTATGAAAATACTAGTAATCAACAGCCAGCTTGAAAAGAAGCATATCGAACTTATAAAAACTACAGCCGAAAAGCTCGACGCAGAAGTTCACTTTTACAAAGCCGAATCAGAAATTCCGCAAAGTGATTTTGATACGGACATAATCTACGGTTTTGCGCCTTCAATTGTAAAGACAAGCAAAACGCTTAAGTGGCTTTGCGTGCCTTGGGCAGGCGTTGATTCCATTATGAAGCCGGGCTATTTTGCCAACGAAGACTGCCTGCTTACAAACGCAGCCGGAGCTTACGGTGTTTCAATCGCGGAGCACATGATTGCAGTTTCTCTTGTAATGATGCGGCGGCTTGACGAATTTTTATCAGAAACCCGCGAAGGCAAATGGCTTGCACCGCGAGCGCAAAAGTCGCTTAAAGACTGCCGCATTACAGTGCTCGGCACCGGCGACATAGGTACAAGCTTTGCAAAGCGCGTGCGTGCATTTGAACCTGCTTCAATTACCGGTGTCTGCCGAAGCGGAAAAAGCCGCGAAACCGTTTATGACAAAGTGCTTGCCGTTAGCGCGCTCGACACAATTCTGCCTGAAACCGACCTTCTTGCAATGAGCCTGCCTGCAACGCCAGAAACTTGCGGCATACTTTCGCGCGCGCGCATTTCGCTGCTGCCACAAGGCGCATACATCGTAAACGTGGGGCGCGGCTCTGCAATTGACGAAGACGCACTCGCCGACAGTCTTGAAAGCGGTCATCTTGCCGGTGCGGCGCTCGACGTTTTTCAGACCGAACCGCTGCCGCAAGAAAGCCGCCTTTGGAAGACCAAAAACCTTTTGATTACGCCGCACGTTGCCGGAAACTTAACCTTGCCCCACACAAAAGACAAGAATGTGGCAATGTTCCTCGAAGATTTGCACAACTTCGTCGCCTGTAAACCGCTGCACTACCTTGTAGACAAAAAGCTCGGGTATTAAGGCAGCAGATTCAGCAGTTCTTCCAAATTCGTCACAGTATAATCTTGCCCAAATTCAAAGTTTTCTCCGTGATTTTGGGCAAAAGATTCACGCTTTATTAACACAGACTTGCAGCCAAAACGCCTTGCGACTTCTACATCGCGGCGGTCATCACCGACCATAAGCATTTCTTCAGGCTTGGCGTTGAAATGACGCGCGATATCTTCAAGTCCTTTTGGGTTGGGCTTTTTAAAGCCGCACGAAAGAGATGAAACATATAAGTCAAAATAAGGCAGAAGCGGAGCAACATAATTTTTATGAATCTCATCAGGCATACCTGTGGCAACGTCTGTAAGCGCCGCGATTTTCAATCCCTTGCCGCGAAGCTGTTTCAAAGCAGGAATTGAATCTTCATAGATTATGGGTTCAAGATTCAGAGATTCAAAAAAAGTATCAAT
This sequence comes from uncultured Spirochaetaceae bacterium, assembly GCA_902797925.1. Classification (GTDB taxonomy): domain Bacteria; phylum Spirochaetota; class Spirochaetia; order Treponematales; family Treponemataceae; genus UBA1240. The sequence continues at coordinate 3,958 of CADBUT010000114.1, read as the reverse complement.
AACCGTCTTGAGCGGAACATCTGTATTCCAGCCGGAAGTTATGTCAGCGAAAATCTTTTCTGGCGCAATCTCTGCCTCGCGCGGCTTTATGCGCGGATTATAGTTTTTGTATATTTCTATTGAAGCATCTATCTGCTCTTCAGAAAGCCCGAGCGAGAGTTTTCTGTTGACATAGTCAAAGCTGTCTTTGTAATAAGAAACCCAGCTCAAGTGCATTCCCTTGTATTCCATGAGCGTGCAGCCCAAATCAAAAACAATAACCTTAATTTTTTGCATAACACCATAATAAATGGAATAAACGAAGTATTCAAGCTACGCAATAATGTGAAATTAAACCAACAATTTGTAGAACATATCGCATTGCTGGTGTATAATCAGGTTATCGTATAAAGGAACGCATCAAAAATGTTTATAAACAAGCTGAACCAACTCTATAAGCCTCAACGCAAGCTATACTACATTGAAGCCGAAGATACTGCCTTGCAAGCTTTTTACAATGGCAACGTGCCGCAAGAAATCGGATGCTACGAAAACAGCTTTGGAACTTATGACAAGCCGGGCGTTTTTTTTATAAGCGCGCTAAACAAGCCGGTAATCGGAATTGAATACAGAATTGATGACAAAAGAATCAGCTACCCTGAAAAGCTAAAATCCTGCGGGCTCGGCGAATCGTTCTTCTATTCTATAGAAATTGAAAACGAGTTTGAAATAAACCTTGATTCGGTGCATAAACTTTTTGAAGGCATTGCCAAAGATGATGACGCGCACCGCCTGTACAGCGACTTAATCATAAAACAGCAGTCTGATGTAATTTCAGTTTTCTCAAGCGAAAGTGGAAAAAAACTCAGAATACTCTATGAAGGAAAAATCAGCAGAAGCCGCACAAAATACATTATTAAGGACGATTTCGAAAAATTTGAGAAAAGCGCGCTTTACCATGCTGCTTTTTTTGACCCGATTACGAATCACAATAACTGGAACCATCTTGTGCCGTTTCTTGAGATTCCGACAGATGCCGGAATTCAAGATTATGCATTCGTGCATTTTGACGTGAAAGGATTCCGTGTAATAAATGAAGTTTACGGCCACATTGCGGCAAACAAAGTGCTGACAAACATCGTAAAAGCAATGGACGAGATTGATTTTGTCTATGCAAGCGCGCGCTGCCACAACGACAACTTTGCGATGATGATAAAAGATATGCCAGAAGAAGAGACAATCGCGAAGCTTGAAAAATTCTTTGAGAACTTGTCTTATCTGGAAGAAGACCCGAACTATAAGATTTATTACCGCTGCGGTTTTGTGCCGATGAAGCTTGCAATGCTTGCCGGAAACCGGGTGGCAGATGCCGGAAAAATGGCGCAAAGCATGGGCAACAGCCTTGACAAGACAGACATCGTTATTTACACAGACAAAATGCACGAAGACATTCTCTGGGGCAATTACATCAAGGCTTATATTGATACGGCAATAAAAAATGATGAATTCGTCGTTTACCTTCAGCCGAAATTCGACATTCAGACTGAAAAAATCAAAGGTGCTGAGGCACTCATCAGATGGAACTATAAAAACAAGGAATTTCTCTCGCCTGCACGGTTCATTCCGTTTTTTGAAAAAGACGGAAATATCGGCAAGATTGATGACATTGTGCTTAAAAAAGTCTGCGAATGTTTTGCAAAATGGAAAAATCAAGGCAAGCCGCTCTACCCGATTTCGGTCAACCTTTCGCGCAGCCAGCTTTATGACAAAAACCTTATCAGACATCTTGTTGAAATTGTAGATTCTTTCGGCACAAAGCATGAACTTATTGATTTTGAGCTGACAGAAAGCGCAACTTACGACGACATGTCCTATATGATTGAAGTGCTCGAAAATCTGCGGAACAAAGGCTTTAAGATTTCTATGGACGATTTTGGGACGGGCTATTCATCGCTTTCGCTGCTTACGCAGATGCCGCTTGACACGCTGAAAATTGACAAAAGCTTTGTAGATAAAGTGGGAACAGCCACAGAAAACGTAAAAGATCTCGCTGTTATACGGCACATAATCTCACTTGCAAAAGAGCTGCATTTTACATGTCTTGCAGAAGGCGCAGAACAAAAATGCCAGGTTGAAAAACTCCGCTCGCTCGGCTGTGAAGTGATTCAAGGCTATTATTACAGCAAGCCTATTCCGATTGAAGACTACGAGCAAAAGTATTTATAGGACATCTCGAAACATTTAAAAGCCGCTTTCAGTATGCAGAAATTTTAGATACGCAGAAAAACCTGACCGGAAAGTCTTTTACTTTTTGACTGCGTCCTTGTATTCTTTTGGTGTAAGCCCGACAATTTTGTGAAAACACCTGTCGAGATGACTTTGATCGCAAAAACCAGTGTCATAAGTCACCTCGCTGACGCTTTTTTCTTCTTCAAGCAATTTCTGTGCTTTCCGCACTTTACACTGAATCTGAAACTGATGCGGTGTAAGCCCGAATGCTTTTTTGAACTGGCGTATCAGATGATACGGACTTATATTTGAATCCTGAGACATTTCTTCTATTAAATAGATATTTTCAGGGCGGTCAAGAATTGAATCTTTAAGCTCTGCAAGATAACCTTCCTGCAATTCTGCTTCTTCAGGCACACGTATACAGATTACAGCCATTGAATAGCCAGTTTCATCAGCAGGCTTAATCTCATGAAGCACATCCGGCGGAATTGAGAATTCATCACCCTGAGCATAGATTCTGCTTGTGCCGTCCATGATTATGCAGACTTTCCCGGATTCAACACAGCAAAGCATGATATGTCCGGTATGAGTATGCGGCGGATAAGATTTGTGCCAGTTTTTATAATGGATACATTCTATCTCATCATTTTTCTTATGATAAGAAATCTCGTTTATCATATAAAGCTTATCTTGTGGCTTATGCCAGATGAGAATACATTTATCACAGCTATCAGCCAAAGTCAAGGAAAAGGCGCTGCCAGTGCAAGACTGAACAGCGCAATTATTCAGGCAGTTTGAATCATACTGTCAAAAGAAGAACCAGACAAAACCGTTGTAGACTGCAATAAATGCTTTCAGTATGATTTTTAAAGGTACAAAAAACAATCCGGCTACTTCATCTTTGTTTTTAGCAGCAAAGAAGATTAAGCTTGCAACAAGCACATACAAAGCCAAAATAAGTGACATGACAATTAATACAGACATATCCACTGTTTCACCTCTCTAAGTTAAGTTGATATGCCTATTTTAAAATACCCCCTGTAGCAGGAATTGCGACACCCTATGTAGTTTTTTGTTTTTTAATCGAATTTTAAGAAACGGGCTGATTTGTGTGAGCTATTTTCCGCGGAGCAGGCTTCTTCTCAAATCTCATCAAGCAAATTCTTATAGAACTGCACAGTCTCAAGCAGGGTGTCTACGCTGATTTTTTCGTCGGTGCCGTGAATCATGGCGCGGTCGGCTTTAGACATGTACATTCCGCTGAACCTGTACACCTTGTCTGTGATGCTGCAATAATGCCTTGAATCGCTGCATGCCATCATGAGATACGGGCTTACGATGATGTCTGGCCAAGTCTTGTTGATTGCGCTGCAAAGCGCATTCCACTGTGCGCATTCGGTGTCAGATTCTATAGAAGGATTGTTCTCGCTTACAAGATTCACGCTGATTTCAGCGTCTTTTCCGGCGGCCTTGCGCGCAAGCTTTTCGATTCTCGTCTTAGATTTTTCAACTGTGTCGCTGCCGAGAAGCCTTAAATTCAGCCCGACAACAGCCCCAGAAGGAAGCACGTTGTAAGCTTTGCTGCCTTCGCACATCGTTACGGCGCAAGTTGTGTGCAGCAGCGCATTCAGTTCGCCGCCCATGGCAGAGGCCACAAGCTTGATGAGCGGCTTGGTGAGCCACAAATTGCCGAACAGAAACTTGAGCGCAGGGTTGCTGTTGTTCGCGGCCATAATCTTGAAAAGCT
>CADBUT010000113.1 GCA_902797925.1 uncultured Spirochaetaceae bacterium | reverse complement strand
GTTCGGAATGACAGAGTTTTTAGTCAGGCTCTTTTTAGTCTATGTGCTGAAAACCGGCCACAAGCCGCGCTTCTTCAAGAAAACTCAAAAGGCGTGTGCCTGACATCGGCATAGCATAAAAGAAGCCCTGAATATAATCAGCACCAAGTTCTATTGCTTTGCTTAACACGTCCTGCGTTTCAACACCTTCTGTGATAATACTCAAATCAAAGCTCTTACATGCGTCAATTATAGACTTAACAAGCACGTCCTGGCGCTTAGAAAGCCCAAGCTGAAACACAATCTGCCGGTCGAGTTTCAGCGTATCCACAGGAAGATTCGCAAGATAGTTTATGCCGCTGTAGCCTGCACCAAAATCATCCAAGGCGATGCGGATGCCAAGAGATTTCAGCTGGGTAATTTTTTCTTTAACCGACTCAAAAGAATTTATAAGCACTGATTCTGTAATTTCAAATTCGAAAAATGACAAAGGAATCTGCGAATCTGTAAAAATCTTTTTTACCCTGTCGAAAAATCCATGCTGCAAAAGCTGAACAATAGAGAGGTTAATAGAGATTGTATCTATATAAGTCTGTCTGTTCTGCATCAGTTTTGCAAATTCACACACTTTTTTGATAATTATGTCACCCAAGTCATTGATGAAGCCGTTTGCCTCAGCAACTGCAATTGCTTCTTCCGGTCCGATGACATACTGGCTGTTTTTTATACGGAGCAAAGCTTCAAGGCGCGTGAATTTTCCGTCTTTTATAGAATAGACAGGCTGATAGACAACTTCTATATCTGACTGGTTGTGAATTGCGTCAAGAACAATGTCTTTAATTACGTTGCCTCTTCCTACGGCGTCGTTGATAATGCTGCTGTAAACAATGCAGAGATTGCGCTCGGTTAATGTTTTAGAATACTTCAAAGCGGTTTTACAGCTGCGCAAAAGCTCAAGCGGCGTTGTTCCATGGTCAGGGTAATCGGCGCGTCCCGCGTTCATGCTGATTTTGTACTTTCCGGCTGGAATATCTACAGGATTTGTAAAATAATCTTTGATTTCGCGGATAACGTTAGCGCATTTTGCGCCGTCTGCATTCGGTGTAATAATTACGAAAGTGTCGCCGTTGTAGCGGTAGACATTCGACTGCGAAACGGTGTCGAGCATGGCGGCAGTCTTGCGCAAAAGCATGTCGCCTGTCTTTACAGAGAAAAGCTCATTGAAATGGTCAAAGTCCACAACATCAATCATGAAAATTGAAAAGTCTTTTCTTTCAGTATGAATAAATTCTTCAAGTGCGCGGATTAATGCGCTTCTGTTGCCGATGCCGAGAAGCGGGTCTGTAAAAGCCATAACCTCAAGGTTTGCCTGATAAGCAGACATCGAAGAGATTGTCTCATTCAAGGTTTCAGACAGAATGTTCAGGTTTTTATCGCGGTATTTCTCAAAGCGGACATCCTGGTTGCCTTTTTTGATTTTCATACAGCTTGCAACCATTTTTTCCAGAGGAATATCAAGACGTTTGTACAAAAGAATGTTTACACAGACCGCGGCTACAAACATAAACAGAGAAGTAACAAACAGAAGCCTCAACGAAGCAAAGGCGTTTACGGCAAGTTCCATGCGGTTTACAGAAGCACACAAAACAATATCGAATTCGCTGTTTATTGTTGTTACCGCAATACGTTCAGGTAAATCTGCAATACGGAAGACAATTTCATTTGCAGCTTCTCCTGTTTTCGGCAGTATTTTTTCAGCCAGACCCGGGTTTTCCAGAAGAACATCAGCCCATTCCGAAGCAGAAAGCGCACCGCAAAGCATGTTAAGGTGATTGTCAAAAATATAAAGAGCACCGCTTCTGCCGAACGACTGCCGGTCAAGATAATTGTAAAAATATACGCGCGAAGTCTTTGACACAATAAAACCGCAAATTTCGTTCTGGCTAAGCACAGGAACAATAAAATACGAAATGTTTGAGGCATTGTCCGGCAGTGTTAAAAAAAGCGGCTGCCCGTCAGACATAGTGTTCAAAAACATCCATGAGACTATATCTTTTAAAAGTGAAGCTTCACCGGCTCCAGTTTCCGGAATAATTGGCTCACCGGCTTTTGTAAAATATTCAATTGTATCAATTACGGGAAGAGCAGTTTTTATTACGTTTGTCTGCCACATTATCTTTTCAGCAAGTTCAGAAGGACTGGCCGGTTCGTTTTCAAGAAAGTCTACAAGCTGCGGTTCTGCCGCAAGTTTTGTAAGCTGAAGTTCTGCCTCATGCAGCGCTGTGCCGATTTCGTCTGTGTAAAGCTCAAGCTCTTCTACCATTGCTTTTGTGCTTGACTGGCGGACATTCTTATAAGTAAAGACAAATGCCATGGAAACCAGACACAAAAAAACGGCAAGACAAAGCACAACCGCAATAAGGTACGCATTGTCAAAAAATGAGAAAAATTTCTGCCACTTTAGTTTCTTGTTCCCCATTAAATACTTTCCAATTCAAAAGGAGTTTCCTGATAAACATAGTAGTTAAGCCAGTTCGAATAGAACAGGTGTGCATGACTCCGCCATGTTGAAACAGGTCTGTTTTCAGGATTATCATCCGGAAAATAATTGTAAGGCATTTCTATCGGTTTGTGTTGACTTATATCGCGAAAATATTCTGCACCGAGTGTTTCAGTGTCATATTCAAGATGCCCGGTCATAAAAACACGCCGGTTGTCTTTTGATTTTACCAGAAGCACGCCTGAACGCTGTGATTCCGCAAGAATCTGCAAGTCTGGCACTTTGAGAATGTCTTCGCTCCTGACCTCTGTGTGGCGTGACTGAGGTGAAGGAAACCTGTCGTCAAAGCCGCGCATAAGAGGGTCGTTCTTGACTTTGCGCGTATTCTGAAAAATACCGAACATCTTCTTTTCGAGATTGTATTTCGGAATTCCATAATGATGATAAAGACCTGCCTGTGCACCCCAGCAGATATAAAGCGTAGAAAAGACGTTTTTTGAGGCAAAATCCATTATCGAAGTCAGCTCATTCCAGTAATCCACTTCTTCAAAAGGCAGCTGCTCAACAGGCGCGCCTGTTATAATCATTCCGTCATATTTTTTGTCGAATATCTCTTTCGGGGTGACGTAAAACCGTTCAAGATGCTCTGCGCCTGTGTTCTTTGATTCGTGCGTAGACATGTGAACAAGCGAAATTTCAACTTGAAGCGGCGTGTTGCCGAGCAGCCTTAAAAGCTGCGTTTCTGTCGCAATTTTTGTCGGCATCAGATTTACTATGGCTATGTGCAGAGGGCGGATATCCTGCAGCGCGGCGCGCTGTTCCGTCATTACGAAGATGTTTTCTGATTCAAGTATTGCCCTCGCCGGCAAGTCTGACTGTATTTTTATTGGCATACGTTCTTCCGATTTTTTGGCCGGAACATTCCGGCTGTTTGCTTGATAGATTATATCATCATTGAATAAAAAAGTCGCCTGTGCAAAACGGATTTGCGCCTGTTTTTTGCAAAGCTTCAGCTTGGCCTGTCAGTCAGGCCGCTCTGCATCCCAGTTGTGTTTCGGATAGCGGCCTTTCATCTCTTTGCAGATTTCAGGCCAGGTGTTTTTCCAAAAGCCTTCAAGGTCGCGCGTAACTTGAAGCGGCCGCCGTGCCGGCGAAAGCAGCCTTAAAAGCACAGGCACACCGCAAATTT
>CADBUT010000112.1 GCA_902797925.1 uncultured Spirochaetaceae bacterium | reverse complement strand
CTAAAATTCTGCCCCATTGAAATTTTCAGCGTTTACGTTTATTCTTATGACTTATGGAACGAAGTTTTGTTATGCTTAAGCCGGGAGTTTTGAACCGGCGCATTTGCGGCGAGGTTATTTCCCGGCTGGAAAAACGCGGGCTTAATCTGGTAGCCCTCAAGCTCATGAAAATATCAAAAGAAAAAGCACAAATTCATTATAAAGAACATGCCGGCAAGTCTTTTTACGAAAGCCTTATCGACTACACAACATCTGCGCCGGTAATTGCGATGGTCTGGGAAGGCGATGAAGCCGTAATGCTGATCCGAAAGACAGCCGGTGCGACAAACATCAAAGATTCTCTCCCCGGCACAATCCGCGGCGACTACTGCCTGCACACGCAGCACAACATCATTCACGCTTCAGATTCAGTTGAAGCGGCAGAACGCGAAATAGCATTATTCTTTTCACCTGATGAAATAATTTCTTGGACTGACGAATCAGCCCATTGGTTTTAAGGAGTTAAACAATGGAAACTAAGCAGCCAAAAAAAGTCGGTGTAATCGGCGCAGGCGCATGGGGAACAGCCATGGCGCATGCTCTTGCACGCGAAAATAACGAAGTTGAAATCTGGGCCTTGGAAGAAGATGTAGTTTCTTCTATTAATGAGCGCCACACAAACGACCGCTACCTTAAAGGTTACGCGCTTTCGCCAAACCTTAAGGCAAGCTCTGATATTAACAAAGTTGCATCAGACAAGGAATTCCTCATCTTTGCAAGCCCTTCTCTCTATCTTGCATCGACAATCAGAAAAATTTCAGACGTGCCTTCTATAAAAGACGGAACTGCCTGTATCGGCGTTTTGACCAAGGGCTTTGTGCCGTCTGACAACGGGCCGCGCCTTATTCTTGAAGAGATGGAATCTGCTTTGCCGGAATGTTACGCAAAGAATCTTGTGTACATTGCCGGCCCTAGCCACGCCGAAGAAGTTGCGATGGGCAAAATCACAGGGCTTATCGCGGCAAGTGAAAACCCGAAGAACACAATCAGATTCCGCGAGCTTTTGAACGGCAAGTCTCTGCTTGTTTTTTCAAGCTTTGACGTTATCGGCGTTCAGATTTGCGCGGCGGCTAAAAACGTTATTGCAGTTGTTTTCGGCTGCCTTGATGCAGTTGCGGAAAAATCTGACTTGTTCGGCGACAACACCGAATCACTGCTGCTTGCCGCTGGCTTGAACGAGATTCAGACTTTGGGCCGCGCAATGGGCGCAACTCACGCCGAGACTTTCACATCAATTTCTGGCGTGGGCGACCTTGACGTTACATGCCGTTCAAAATATGGCCGCAACCGCCGTTTCGGGCAGGAAATCATCACAAAGAACATCTTAAAGAATTTCACTTCTATCGACGATTTGATTGCAAGAATCGGCGAAATCGGTTATCTGCCGGAAGGCGCAGTTGCATGCAAATATGTGCATGAAATTGTCGAAAAGCATAATTTGAAGCTGCCTATTTCAACAGGACTTTACCGTGTGCTTAACAGAGAAATTGAACCTAAAGACTTGCTGAACGAACTTGTAGGAGCGAATAGATAAAAATGCTTGAGAAAATCACAAATACAATTACAGATGTAGTCCGCACCGTTTCGGGCAAGGCTACAATTTCAGAAAAGAACATCGATGAATACGTTGAAAAAATCAAGATTGCGCTGCTTGATGCAGACGTAAACTTGCGCGTTGTCCGCCGCTTTGTAAACAGCACAATCGAAGAAGCCAAGGGCGAAAAAGTTCTCCGCTCGGTGAACCCAGGCCAGCAGTTCGTAAAGATTGTACACGACAAGATTGTTGCCCTTCTCGGCGATGAAAAGCAGGATTTGAAGCTTAAAGGCACAGACACACAGTCTGTAATTCTTTTCTTGGGTCTTCAGGGTGCCGGTAAAACCACCACAGCCGTTAAGCTTGCCGCGCGTCTCAAAAAAGAAGGAAGAAAGCCGCTTCTTGCAGCCTGTGACCTTGTGCGTCCGGCCGCAGTTGAGCAGCTTTCTGTTTTGGGCAAAAAAACAGGCATTGAAGTCTATAAAGAAGATACAAGAGACGCCGTAAAGGTTGCCAAGAATGCGCTTGCTTATGCCAAGAAAAATGCATTTGATACATTGATTGTCGATACAGCCGGCCGCCTGCAGATTGATGATTCGATGATGCAGGAAATTGAATCTATCAAAAAGATTGTTTCGCCAGACGAGGTTATTCTTGTTGCAGATTCAATGACAGGCCAGAGTGCGGTTGACGTTGCAAATACTTTTGACGAGCGGCTCAACCTTACCGGCGTTATCTTAACAAAATTCGATTCAGACGCACGCGGCGGTGCTGCGCTTTCGTTAAAGTCTGTAACCGGCAAGCCTATCCTCTTTGCCGGTACTGGTGAAAAAATCGAAGACCTTGAGCCGTTCTACCCGGACAGAATTGCAAGCCGAATTCTCGGCATGGGCGACATCGTTTCTCTTGTTGAAAAAGCACAGGAAACGATGGACATGGAGCAGGCTGCCAAGCTCGAAAAGAAAATGGCAAGCGAAACTTTCACGCTTGAAGACATGCTTGAACAGATGCAGCAGATGAAGAAGATGGGCTCAATGCAGCAGATTCTCGACATGATGCCTGGTCTTGCCGGTCAGATTGACGAAAGTATGCTCGACAAGGCCGATCTTAAGCATCAGGAAGCCATCATTCAGTCTATGACAAAGAAAGAGCGCGCAAACCATCTTATCATCGGACCAAGCCGCAGAAAGAGAATCGCCAAAGGTTCGGGCACTTCTGTTGCAGAGGTCAACAGGCTCATCAAGCAATTTGAAAAAACACGCCTTGCCATGAAGAAAATGACTAAGAACAAGGGAATGCAGCAAAAACTCATGAAACAGTTCGGCGGAAACTTGCCGGGCGGTTTTCCGGGTTTTTAATGCGCTAAAACAGCCGGAATGATTACGATACTCGAAGAAACCACAAAAAACCCGATTACTCTCATGGGAGCGCGTGCCGGCGTGTGCTGGGGTGCAGACGTTTCCGACAACGAAAAGAACTACAACCGCGGAATGGACTGCATCAAGTCTGGGCATGGCCGCGTTATGGAATATGTGAACGTCGAAATGGTTATAGACGGCTATTCTGCGCGCGTAATCCGTGAATGGTATACACACATCGGCGGCGCACCTACAAGGCTTCAGGCTTCTACGCGCTACATCAACTACAAGACTTTTAACATTGTTATGCCGCCTTCAATTGAAAAAGCCGGTCAGCAGGCCGAGACCGCAGTTTCAGAGACTATCGCTAAAATCAAAGATACGCTTGCCCTGCTTGAAGAATCTGGTGTGCCGCGCGAAGACTGCGCAATGCTGCTGCCGCTCGGCATGACGACAAAAATCGTGGACAAGCGCAATTTGCGCAACTTGGTCGATATGTCGCACCAGAGAATGTGCACCCGCGCCTACTGGGAATACCGCAAGCTTTTTGCAGAGCTTTCGGAAAAGCTTTCAGCGTATTCTGATGAGTGGAAAACCCTCGTAGATATGCTGTTTCAGCCTAAATGCGAGCTTGCGGGCTTCTGTACCGAGAAAAAATCTTGCGGCCGAAAACCTAAAAAGAACGATTAAGCTGCAGCCAAAAAGATATTTCTTGCTTTGTTCGTAAAATCGGATGATAATAAAGACTCTGGAAATTGTTTCAGAGTCTTTTTTTATGAGATTACACTGCACTTTTTAGGACGGACAACATGACAAAAGAAAAAGCACTTGCACTTTTAGATGAAGCTTACGAGAAGAACCCCGGTTTGTGGAAGGAACACAGCATTACAGCCGGAAACATAGCATATACGATTGCATCTCACATAAAGGGCGTTGATGCCGAAAAATGTGAGATGTATGCGCTGCTGCATGACATCGGCCGTATCCGCGGAAAGCACAAAATCCGCCACACTTTGGACGGCTACCGCTATTTGTGCAGCCTAGGCGAAGAAGAATGTGCAAGATACTGCATCACGCACGTTTTTCCGGGTAACCGCATAATCGAACACACAAGCTTTGATATTTCAAGCGAAGACTTGGATTTCCTTCAGTCTTTCGTGATGCAGCACCCGAACACAATCGAAGATAAGATTGTGCAGCTCTCTGACGTAATGGCTTCGCCTTATGGCGCAATGGTCGTAGAAGTGCGGCTTATCGAATCCGGCATCAGGAACGAATCTAATATTCATGTTTTTGAATCTTGGCAGGAATATCTTAAAGTGAAGGACGAGATAAACCGCATTCTCGGCAAAAGCGTTTACAAGCTTTTCAAGAATGTGATATGTGAATGGACACGCTAAAAATGCTTGACAATTTTTCCGTTTGCCCTTATTCTAGCCACGTTTAAGGGCACGAAAACCTTATGGGGGTGCACTGGTTTCGACGGGTGTGATTCGTGGTCTTGGGCTGCAAGTGAGGCTGCCTGTCCTCTGAACAGACAAAAACTATAATTGCCAATTCTGACAATTCTTACGACTACGCACTTGCTGCATAATCGCGGGCTTCAGATTGCGCCGCTCTGAGCGGTCTGAAAGCCCGACGCTAACCAGAGCTTGCTTGAAGTGGTGTCTGGTACGCTTCAAGGACATTTACCAGAATACGGAGACGACGCTTGCGGTGCTGCTACCGTTTCCCGACAACCACCTCGCACTGCTAAACTTGTAGACGCACTTGGTCCGCACATTCGGACGGGAGTTCAATTCTCCCCATCTCCAGCAAAAAGCAGAAAACTAAAAAGGTTTTCTGCTTTTTTATTGTGTTTCAAATTCTTTGAAGAAAGCGGCAACGTCAAAGCCGTTGATAGTCTGCCCATCCGGGTAAAGTCTTACAAGGTTGCGTCTGCCGTCGCGCAGGTGCTTTGAGGTTATGCCGTAATTGATTGAGCTGTCTGCTTCAAGAAACGCCGCAATATGATCAGAAACGCGGACAAGCTTGCCGTCAACTGGCGCATACTTGCCTTCGTTGAATTTGCTGTTCAAGTCGTCAAAAGACACATGCTTTATATCAACATTGTCAAAGCGTATGCGGTTTTCGAATTCATCACTCGTAAAATAGAGCAGCTCGTCTGAATAAAAGTCTTCCATCAGCGGCAGAAGCTCATTCTTGACGATTGTGTCCTCAATGTCTTTGACTATAGACGGCAAGCCTGAAGTTGCCTGCTTTACAGGTGAAATGATGTCGCGCGTAACAGCTTCAGGCAAATCGTGGAAAAGCGCAGAAAAATAGTTGTTGAAAAGCCGTTCCGGACACATCCCGATGCCGGAATCGCGGCTCAAAAGCAGCGTGAGTACGGCTACAAAAAATGAATGGCCCAAAACGCTTGTCTTAGGCACGCGCGGCGTCTGGTTCCACCGTGTCTGAAAGCGGAGCTTTTCAATTATCAGCAGAAACTCATACGGCCGCTGCTTTGTAACAAGCATCTGAAGCCCGCGCAAGTCAAGATATTCGCCAATGTCTTCGTTCAGCTCGCGCTCAATATCTTGCAGCCTTATGCGCTCGTTCACAGGCGCAATCATCTCGAATTCGCGCATCGTCGAATATTTGTGCGCCGCACGGAAAATGCGCATTTCGAGCGTCTGCTCATTGCCGGACATTTTACCGGCAGATGAGGTTTCATCAATATAATCTTGAAATTTCTTGATGAGCCAGTCGTCGTTGATAAGCCCTTTATACTGCTCAAGAACCCACTGATTCAGCTTTGCGTATTCGTCCGGGTATTGCTTGCGTATCATGCGCTGAACCGGCGATTTTATGTCGCACAAAGCAATTTTCCGCAGAAGCTCAAAAAAAGAAGCGTAAATGAGCCATTCCCAGTCAATCTTGCGGCCGCGCTGCTCTTCAAACTTGCCGATGATATAAACCAAAACCATCTTTTCGGCAGATTTATCCATCTCTATTAAATCAAAAGGACGGACTAAATCGTTCCATCTTTCAATTGAAAAGCCTTCAAAGATTTTAAGCGCGAGTGCCTTATTGACCATTTCTGTATCCCTGCAACAAAAGTTGCCTAATACTATGACAAATTGGAGATTTATTCAATCTAAAGCTAATGTGGACATAAAAAAAGCAGGCTGAACACAACCTGCTTTTTGCACTTAAGCCTTCTGCTTTTCTTTCTTGATGTCGGCTTCCATCTTGTCTTTCCAGACCTGAGCCTTTTTCTTGACTTCTTCCGCCTCGTTTGCGTCGCCAAGAATTATCAAAAGTCTTCTGTAAGCAAGAAGATACTGAATACCGCTGCGCATATCGTCGGCGCGGCGTGTAGAAAGCTCGTAACGGTCACGGTAGCCTTCAGCTGACTTCAAAAGTCTTGTCTTAAGCATACGCATATAATAGACTGCAACATCATGATTTTCTGCGCGTCCGTCAAAATAATCTTTTGAAGCTTCTGTCATGTTCAGCATATTTTTAGAAACTGTAATAAAGCGTCCCTGCAGCTCAACAAAAGACCATTTCCACTTTGTGTTGTCGCCGTAAGCATCCATAATAAGTTCAATTGCAAGACCAAGCTTGCGTGAAAGATAATAACGCTTGTCTATAGGAATTCCTTCGAGTTTTTCCCAACACTCTTTCAAATCATCGGCTGTAGTATCAATAATATTTGATACAAGCTCTTCCAGATAGATTATTGCTTTATAAATTGTCTTGCGGCCTTCGTTGAGATTTTCTTCGTTTTTAACGCCAAGCATTTCTACGGAGAGATTGTTAATAGTAATATAAAGCGTAACTGCATAAAGCATCAAATCTGCAAGCTGAAGTTTTTTTGCAGCTTCGTCAGTTTTATCTTTTTGAAGTTCGGCTTTTATCTCTTTTTCTTTTGCAAAAACGCCTTTGATAAGCTCTTTGTATTTTGCACTTTCCTGTGTAAAAGCTTCCCTACTCTCGGCGGTAATCTTTGCCATAACTACAATTATCCTCCATATTTGGAAAGTAAAACTCTTGCATGTTCCAAAGACGCAGCACTTGCACTGTCACCGGCAAGCATCCGCGCAATTTCAGTTATTCTGTCCTGACCTGTTATTACACGAACTGACGTTGTCGTCTTTTGGAGATTTACAGATTTTTCTATCTTTATATGAGTATCGGCACAAACTGCAATATTCGCTAGATGTGAAATGCACAATATCTGATGTTTTGCGGCAAGTTTTTTGATATGATCGCCGATAGCAACCGCAACCTCGCCGCCTATGCCTGTATCAATCTCGTCAAATATTAAAGTCGGTGTAGTATCAGTATCAGCCAGAATCGTTTTAAAAGCAAGCATTACGCGCGAAAGTTCGCCGCCTGAAGCAATTTTTGCAAGGGGACGGAGCGGTGAACCAGGGTTCGCGCTTATCATAAACTCGATGTTGTCTACGCCATAAGGGCCGCAGCGCTGAACGCCGCCTGTCTGCGGCTTCATTGAAAGCCCTGCATCAAAGACAGTTCCCTTCATGCCCAAGTTTGCAAGCACAGTCTGAATCTTTTCTGCCATTTCTTTAGCCGCACCGTTGCGCTTTTCAGAAAGGCTTTTTGCTTCAAGCGAAACTTTCTTTGCTATTTCGTTGACTTCTGCCTCTAAAGCCGAGCGGTTGCCCTCAAAAGAAGTGAGCGACTCAAGCTGGGCTTCTGCCTGCTCTTTATAAGCAAGCAAACTGACGATTGTGGCGTCATTCTGCGGCACATACTTCTTCTTAAGCTTATAAATAAGCGCAAGCCTTTCCTGAACCTGCTCAAGCCGCGAAGGATCAAAGACAAGCGAATTTTTGTAAGACTTTATTTCTTCTGCAATATCGTCAATTTCGTAGTAGGCTGTTTCAAGGCGGCCTGAAAGACTTGAAAGCGATGAGTCAATCGACGAAACTTTTTCCATAACTGGGCGGCTGCGTTTTAAAAGCGATACAGCACCGCCTTCGCTGTTAAAAAGCTGAGAAAGCTGGTCTATTTCATCAAAAAGTTTTTCGTATTGGGTCAGCCTCGCCTCTTCTGCCGAAAGTTCTTCTTCTTCCTGCGGCTTTAGATTTGCATTTTCAATTTCGTCAATTGCAAATTTCAAAAGCTCAATTTTTTGGTTACGTTCAGCGTCAGAAGTATTCATTTCGGCTAAGATTTTACGCTTTTCTACAAGCTGGTTATAAAGCTCTGTGAATGCTTCAACCTGCGGCACGATTCCGGCATAAGCATCAAGGAATTTTCTGTGTTCAGAGACGCGCATCAGAGACTGGTGTTCATGCTGTCCATGAATGTCAACGAGAAAGCCTGTAAAATCAGCAAGTTCGTTTTTAGTAACAGGCGTATCCTGAATCCAGGCAGCAGTTTTGCCTGTATCTTTGATTGTGCGGCGGAGAAGAATGCGGTTATTCTCCGGCTCAATGTTCCGCTCTGCAAGCCATGCAAGTGCTTCTTTCTGTCTGTCTGAAAGAAGAATTGTACCGCTTACACGTGCTTCCTGCGCACCGTCGCGGATTTGAGAGACTTCAGCCTTGCCGCCAAGCAGAAACGACAGTGCACCAATCAGAATTGATTTACCCGCACCTGTTTCGCCGGTGAGAACATTAAAGCCTTTTGTAAATTCAAGCTGAACAGAATCTATAATTGCAAAATCTTTTATATTTAAATCTTCAAGCACTGGGTCCTCCAGACCAATGGAGTTTTGATCGTAAAGCCGAATAAAAAACAGAAGAGCCGCAGTCTGCAAGCAGAACTTTTTCCTTTGCCTTCTGCAAGAAAACAATATCACCTGTTTCAAGATGTTCCAAGACCTGACCGTCCGCCGTTATTGAAACGCCGGTATCTCTCGAAGGCAGAACATCAACACAGAGCACGCCGCTTGAAGGCAGCACAATCGGCCGGTTAGAAAGCGAGAACGGACAAATCGGGCTAAGTACAAAGGCGTCAAGCTCCGGGTCTACAATCGGGCCGCCTGCAGCAGCAGAATATGCAGTTGAACCTGTCGCGGTTGCCACTATAATTCCGTCTGACTGAAACTTGCCGAAAGAATTGCCGTTGAACGTTATACCGAGCGAAACAATTTTTGCGGCTCTGTCTGCCGAAACGACTACATCATTAAGCGCATAAGACTCAAATATTGGGCTTTTGCCGCGCAGAGCAGTTACGCTAAGCATGCTGCGCTCCGTCAGCGGAAGTTTTTTGCGCAAAAAGAGCGAGAGGCGCTCCTGCCAGCTTTCTTTTTGAATTCCTGCAATAAAACCGAATTCGCCCAAATTTATCGGCAAAATCGGAATCTTCTGCTCAAGACAGCCGCGCGCCGCAAAAAGAACTGTGCCGTCACCGCCTAAAGTTACAGCAAGCTTATAGCCGTCAAAGCTGCTTTTGCTGCACGGTCCTGAAAATTCAAGAAAATCGACAGCCCAAGATTCCTGTTCCAAAAAGCTTTTTACGTCATTTGCTATAAGCTGAGCTTCTTCTTTATACGTGTTAATTACAATTACGGCGCGTTTTTTTCTCATTATGCCGCCTTACGGCAAAGTTGCCAGAACTTTTGAAATTTTTACAGCCTGCGAATTGCCAAGTCTCGGGTAAAGCGGAAACAATATACAGCGCAAGGCAAGCGAGCGCGCTACAGGACAATCTGCCGCAAGCTCCTCATATTTTGAAACAACTGAAAACTCAAAAGCATCGGCTACATCAATTTCTTTGCGCGACGCATACTGCTTTACGTCTTTTGCTCCGTTTTTAAGCAGAACCGGGAATGAATAAACCGCCGTTACTGCGTTTTCGCATTGGCAGATAAACGACTTGTGCCGCCCCTGCATCAAAGAACGGGCGTAAATTTCCTTCATTTCGCTGCGCAGCTGCTCGTTCCGTGCTCTTTCTTTAAGCTGAACCCATGCAAGAGCAGAATTTATGTCAGGCAGCAGATCGATAAAAGGTGCATCTTCTATCTGTTTTTTAAGAACAATCCATTCGCGGCGGTTTGGCGCCATAAGAACAGCTCCGCCGCCTGCTGTAAGAATATCCTTTTCTTCCAAGCCCAAAACCGTATAAACGCCGTAAGTGCCGGCATATTTTTTTTCCGGGTCTTTGCCATCTTCTGCGGGCATCTCAACATAAGCTCCGGCACTTTGAGAAATATCTTCTATAAATTGAATGCCTAAGGCGGCAATTTTTTCAAAATCAGGTAAATTACCGAGCGGCTCATGAAGAATAAGCAGACGTCCGCCGGCTTTCATGCCATTTTCGACAGCTTCAACTGAAACAAGCGCTGTCTCTTCAACAACATCGAGAATGATATATTTATAGCCGAGTTCTTCAATTACTGGAATCTGCCATGAAGGCGCAAGTGCAGAAATCATAATTGCACTGCCCTCCGGCAGACCAAGACATTTAATTGCATATTTCAGCGCAATAGCCGGGCTTCTTACGGCAACGCAGCCATCAACACCGAAAGTTTCTTTTACACATTGAATAAGCCGTGCATTTATTTCGCCAGGTCCGATTTTTTCAGAAACCATACACGAGAGCACCGCATCCATTTCTTTTCTGCGGATAGTAGAACTAAAAACCGGAACCTTCATATTACTGTATGCCGACCAGCTTCTTTAATTCGCTAGAGTTGAAAACACGGCGGATATCCAAAATGATAAGATAGCCGTTTTCCTGTCTTACAACTCCATTGATGTATTCTGTACCGATACCGGTAAGCATCTGTGGCGGCGGCTTAACCTCATCAGTTTTAATTTGAACAACACGCGCGATTTTATCGATAATAATGCCGATTTTTGTTCCGTCCATATTAATGATAATAAAACCGCCCTCAAAATCGTCCTCATCTTCGGTTCTTTCTCTGGCCTTTAAATGAAAACGTTTATGCAAGTTAATAACAGGAATAATTTCACTACGAAGGTTGAAAATTCCTTCTACATAATATGGAGCATTCGGAATTGGACGTACAACCTGAAGTTTTACAATCTCCTTAACGTCCATAATATCAACACCATACAGTTCTTCACCAAGCTCAAATGTTACAAGCTGAAACTGTGATTCGCCGACTGCCATAATTGCCTCCACCAGTGCATTCTTTTGAAACAATTCAAGAATAATTTAAGAATACAATGAAACCCTTTTTTTTACAAGCTTTTATAGTAAGAAGTTAATAAAATTATTGAAACAAACCGAATAATTTGAACTAGGTAAAATTTTTTATTACACATTTATTCATTTGAATGATATAATTAAACAGTTTTGGAGGACCGTGCATGGCAGTTAAAAAAAATATTCAACCTCTTATATTGGCTGTTGATGATGATTCGATAATAAGAATTCATGTCAAATCTTCTTTGAAATCTGACTATCAGATAGTTCCAATGGCAACTGTAAAAGAAGCTCTTACTTTTTTAGACAATAACGATGTCGACTTAATCATTCTTGACATAGATATGCCTGAAATGTCAGGTTTTGATATGTATGAAAATATCAAGCAAAAAGGAAAAACAAAAAACGTTCCTGTTATCTTCTTAACAGGCGTTGAAGACGATGACATAATCGATAAAGTAAAAGCTTTAAATGAAGACTATATATTAAAGCCAATTTCAACAGAAGCTCTTTTATCACATGTTAAAGAACAGCTGAAGAAAAAATAGCGGCTGAAATTAAAGCCAAAAACAAGCCCCGGTCAGTTCATTCAAGATGAAGTGTACCGGGGTTTTTAATTTTCTGCATAAAAAAAGCCGGCTGACGAATCAACCGGCTTTTGCCCGAAGCGAGACTTGAACTCGCACACCCGTTAGAGCTCTAGTACCTGAAACTAGCGTGTCTACCAATTCCACCATCCGGGCAGCAATTAACTGAATCTTATAAAAAAGCACACTCATTGTCAAGTGCGCATTTTTTAAGCCGCAAAAACAGGCGGCTGTGCAATTATTTTATGAACTTTATTGCCTAACCTATTGACTCTTTTATTCATTTTGGATAATATCAAGACATAAGTTTTATCAAGCGCTTGCCTGATAAACGGTTTCGGAATGTAGCGCAGCTGGTAGCGCGTCTGGTTTGGGACCAGAATGTCGCAGGTTCAAATCCTGTCATTCCGACTATTTAACAACTTTGTTGTTCCTACAAAACAAAGCTGCAAAGCCAACACACTTAATTATGTTAGATGGACATCAAAGGGCTTTGCGGCCCATTGCCTTAAAACTAATAATTATTATTATCGCAATTGTTCTCGCTGCTCTTCTAGTTTCAACTACTATAATTACCAACATCATCAAAGAAGACGTCCGTGTTACAGCTGAAAACAACAATTATTCGCTGAATCAGCACGCCGCCTCTGAAACTGAGATTTTTCTAAATTCAATTATTACAAACACTTCGTTTATTATAAATGTAATGAACTCAAGAAATTCTGTTCTGGCTGACGAGCAGATTAATTCATTATTTGACGGCAACAGAATGATTGGTGCAATTTCAGTAAGCGGCTTTGCACAATTACTGAACACGCAGCTTCTCTATCCGCTTGGAATTGACGACAAGGACATTACAACTTATATAAAGGAACAGGGTGAATTTTTCAGCCGCGCAGAAAACGGCGAAACAATTGTACTGAACGCTTCGCCTTTTTTTAATGCAAATCTGCTCGCGCTTATCATGCCGCTTGAGCTGAACGGTGAAACTTCTGCTGTTCTTGTGATTTTTTCACCTGTAAGCCTTGCAGAAACTTTCTCCAGCGAGACAAATGAAGCCATGCTGGTCAATACAGCCGGTGACATTTTGATTTCCAGCAATTTGAATTCATCTGTCGAAAACAAATCAATCAAAGATACACAGATTTACAACATTGTATTTGAAAATAAATCGCGGCAGCAGCAGCTTGTCTATAAAGACAAAGACGGCTCTGAATACTTTGTTTCTTATTACAAGCTTTTGTCTGACGAAATTGCGGTTGTTACGCAGATTAAGGACAAAATTGTTTTTGAAGCGCTGCAGACCGCGCTCCGCCGCAATTTATGGCTGGAACTCACCCTGCTCTTTTCAGCAGTTCTTGTTGTCTGGTTTGTCTCTAAAACGATAAGCGTACCGATTGAAGAGCTTACAGAAGCTGTAAAATGCATTGAACAGGGGCAGTTTGATGTTTCAATAAAAAAGCGTACACACGATGAGCTTTTGGTGCTTGCAGAAAGCATTGAACAAATGGGTCAGGGGCTTGCAGAGCGCGGACGCCTGAAAGAGACATTCGGGCGTTTTATCAACACAGAAATTGCAGAGCGTGCTATGCGCGGCGAATTAAAGCTTGGCGGCGAAAACCGCAAAGTGACGATTTTCTTTACAGACATACGCTCTTTTACAGCAAAAGCCGAAAAAATGAAGCCAGAGGCTTTGGTTGCTTTCTTAAACCGCTATTTGGAGCGCATGGTTGAATGCGTTACACAAACCGGCGGCTGTGTAGACAAATTCATTGGCGATTCAATTATGGCTGTCTGGGGGGCACCTCTTGCCGGAGAATCACCTAAAGCAAATGCACTTGCCGCTGTTACAACAGCCCTGATGATGCGGAATGCATTAATCAAATTCAATGAAGAAGAAAAAGCCGCCGGAAGAGAGCCCATTCAGTTTGGATGCGGCATTTCAAGCGGCGATGTAACAGCAGGACAAATTGGCTCTAAAGAGAGAATGGAATACACCG
>CADBUT010000111.1 GCA_902797925.1 uncultured Spirochaetaceae bacterium | reverse complement strand
GATTTCTCAAAAGCGGCAGTCTTAAGCGGAAGCTTTGTTACAATCGTTAAGCTTGTGATTCTGATTTCTGAAATTGAGCGTAATCTTTCAGCAAATAACGGCGCTTATTCTGGTTATACAAATTCTGCTTTTCTGCTTATGGTTTTTGTGAACTTCCGGCCGATACTGCTTGGTGTTCTGATTAAATTGCTTCTGCTGCCGTTTGAGAAAAACCAGACAGCGGGTGACGATTCTGGCGCGGCTCCGTATGCTGAAAACGCAGAAGCCGGATCCGCTGAACCTTTTGCTGTGCTTTCTCCGCGCGAGAAAGAGGTTGCCCGTCTTGCAGTCCGCGGTTATTCCAATGCTCAGATTGCAGAAGAATTGTACATCAGCGTAGAGACCGTAAAGCGCCACATGGCGACAATCTTTGAAAAGCTTAACATCAAATCCAGAAAAGATTTAGGGCAGCTCTAAGTGTTTGGGCTTAACTGCTGCTTCTGCCTGTCAGATAAAGCGAGGCGAGAATCAGCACTATGCCCAGAATAATGTGCAGCGACAATGTTTCAGCGAACACAAGCACACCGACCATTGTACCGACAATAGGCTCAACTGTTACAAGAATTGCCGCGCTGCCTGTTTTTAAGCCTTTTAAGCCGAAAGTGTAGCAGAAGTAGGGCAGAATTGTGCAGATTACGGCAATGCCGCATAAAAGCAGCGCACTTTGTGAATTGCGGAGCATTTCAATTTTAGAAAGATTGCAGAAAGGCATAATTGCAAGCGTTGAAAAAACAAACGTGTAGAAAATAACCGTAAGCGTGTCATATTTTTTCAGCGCATAATTACTGAAAATAGAATAAAGCGCGTAGCAGAAGCCGGCAGAAAGCCCTATTAAAAAGCTTTTAAGTGGCAGCCTGAAACTTCCGCTCTGGCTGAAGATGCCTGAAACAAGCACACAGCCTGTGACTGTAAGGCAGATTGCGGCAATTTTCAGCGCGTTAATTTTTTCCTTGAAGAGAAGCGCCGAAAACAGAAGCACAAACACCGGCGAAGTGTAAAGCAGAATAACGGCGATTGACGGGCCGCATTCAATGATTGTCCTAAAATAGCAAAGCGAGAACAATGTGAGGCTGATGATTCCGGTGCCGATGAAAATCCATAAGTCTTTTAGTTTTATCTTAAGAAGTTTCGGATTGGTAGCAAGTATAAAGATTGCCAGAATAAAGCTTGAAATCAAGACGCGGAAAAAAAGAATCGTTTGCGGAGTAAAACCCGCTGCCGAGAGCGGCTTAATAAATAAGCTTATTAGTCCCCAGAGGAAACCTGCGGCAATTGTTGACAGAACAAACTTCATAATGCTAAGAATGATGAAGTTTTGATTCTGTGTCAATCGACGTGTTCGAAAACTGAAGTATTCGAACACGTCTAATTGCAGGGGTTTTCCTAAAGCTATGTGACAAATTCGCAAAAAAACATATAATAGAACTATGGCAGAATTTATATCTTCTTTTATAACTGGTTTTCAGTCTGTGGTAAAAAACGACCTCAGCCTGCGTTTTCCGAATCTTAAAATCATAAACCTTTTTGACGGGCTTGTTCATTACCGTTTTGACGGCGATTCGCGGGAGCTTGAAAAAATCATCTATTTTAATAATACATTTTTTGTGCTTAAGACTATAAAAGGGAAGAACCTTAGTTTTCCGCAGCTTGTAAATTCTGTCTGTACGTCTAAGAATTATTTTCTTGTGAACAAGGGAAGCTTCCGCGTGCGCTTTCAGAACGAAAACCAGTTTGCAAAGGTTGATAAAAACTATACACGCCGGGCAGAAGAGTACATTCTGAAAAATTCCAGGCTTAAGCTCGACAGACTTTCTCCTACAAACGAAGTTTGGTTTTCTATCCGGCGGGAGGGTTTTGCGTTTTGCGGCGAACTCATTTCAAAGCGGGAATTTACGGAAAAGAATCTGAACAAAGGCGAGCTGCGCCCGGAAATTGCGTATTTAATCTGCTGCTTTGCCGGTATTCAGCCTGACGACACTATACTTGAGCCTTTCTGCGGTTACGGTGCTATTCCGGTTCAGCTTGCCAAAAAGTTCAGGTTTCAAAAACTTTTTGTCAGCGACATTGACGGAGAAAAGGTGCAGCTTACCGGTGCACGCAAGCAGCTTTCTGCCCCGGATATAGACTGCCGTGTTGCGGACGCCCTGGTTCTGCCTCACATAAAAGACGGTTCAATTTCGCTTGTAATCACAGATCCGCCGTGGGGCTATTATGAAGAAATGCCCGATATCGAAGGTTTTTATCGGAAAATGTTCGCTTCTATAAAGCGTGTGCTTGCGGACGGCGGCAGGGCTGTAATTCTTTCAGCCCGAAAAGAAGAGCTTGAACGTTCTGCCGCTGCATGTAATTTTGAAATAAAAGACAGCCTTCATACGCTTGTAAACGGCAAAAAGGCTGGCGTTTATCTTATTTGTGCGGCTTAATGCGGCAGAACTTGCCGGTCAGCCGTTCACTTTGAGCGGGCTTTGACAATTC
>CADBUT010000110.1 GCA_902797925.1 uncultured Spirochaetaceae bacterium | reverse complement strand
GCAATTGTCGTAACATCTCCAAATTGGTCAAGTATTGATACTCTTGTAAAAATGAAGCCATATAAGGATCCAAATCTTATCTATACCCTCCATTTTTATGAACCGGGATTATTCTGTACGCAAGGCACGACTTGGAGTGCTGGAACTGATGTCAAAAATGTCCCTTTCCCTTATGACAAATCCCGTCATTCAGAAATCCAATATAGCGACAAAAATGAATGGGCAAAAAGTGACTTTCAAGGCAAATACCAGCAGCAGGGAAATGCCAAATGGGTAAATCAGAGAATCAAGCAGGCTGCTGACTGGGGCAAAAAGAACAAGGTAAGAGTTTGGGCAGGTGAAATGGGAGCGGCATATTGGATAAATCCAAAAGACCGCATTGCCTGGATTAACGCGGCTGTTGCTGCATTCAAAGCCAATAATGTTCCTTATTGTTCATGGGGAATTGACGGCGATACCGGCTTTTTAAAAACAGGAACCGGATTGTTTCCTGATGATATAGATAAAGACGCGCTTGAAGCATACGGTTTTAAAATGCCGGATGAAAGCCTTATTGCAAAGAAAAAAGCTTCTTATAACGATTTTCCAAATAAGCCATATATTCTTTACGATGGACTAGTAGGAAAAGGAACACATATGGAATTTCGCTTTGGCACCAAATCAGCAAAAGATGATGAAACCCACCAATATTGTGAAAAGACTTTAAATTTGAAGGACGCTGGAATTTGGCTTTATCCTCCAAAGCCGATTATGTCGAAAGTGATAGAGAACCGCAGTAACCTTGTAATAAGCTTTTCTGTAAAGTTTACTGACGCAAAACAGACCTTTAAAGTTCATCTTAGGGATACAGACGGCGGAGAGGAACTTCCTCCATGGAGAAACACAGCTTATATAAACGCTTCTGACTATAAAGTAGGAGAATGGGTAAGTGTTGAAATTCCGTTGTCACAGTTAAAAGAAGACTATGCATGGTCAGACAAGGCGCAGAAAACTTTCAGTCCACAGGGCAAATTTGACTGGTCGCGTATTGACCGTGTCTATTTTGATTTCTGGCACGAGACCAATCAGAAAGGCGACATCTACATCGACGATGTAATGTTCAAGCTGAAATAAGCCGCAAAAGATGTCCGGGGCAAGCCCGAACATGACAATTTGGCATCGCAGAATGTCAATTGCCCGACTTCTCGCCATGTCATTGCCCGGCTTGACCGGGCAATCTATAAAGATTCCCGTGTCAAGCACGGGAATGACACAAACTGCTTCCGAAAAGAAGTTGTAAACTAATTGAGGGCTTGCCGCATGTGCAAGCCCCCAAGCTGTTTTAGAACAATCTCATCAAGTCGTTTATCGTTTCGCGGCGGCGGATCTGCTTTACTTTGCCGTCTTTCGTGATAAGCACTTCGGCGGCACGAGGGCGGCTGTTGTAAGTTGAGCACATGCTCCAACCGTATGCGCCGGTGTCGAGAATGCACGCAAGGTCGCCGCGCTGCATTTTCGGCAATTTCCGCTCTTTTGCAAGAATGTCGCCTGATTCGCAGATGTTGCCTACGACGTTCTGTTCGATAAGCTCATCGCGGCTCAAAACCTTGCCGTCGCGGAGCACTTCTACATCGTGCCAGCTGTCGTACATGCTCGGGCGCACAAGCACATTCATGCCGATGTCAGTTCCGGCGTACAAGTGGCCGTTGTTCTGCTTTGTGGCATGCACGCGCCCAAGAATTACAGAACTTTCGGCGACGCAATAGCGGCCAGGCTCAGACTTGAACATTGGTGCGCTGCCGTATTTTTCAACAAAATTGTCGAGAATCGGCTCAAGGCGTTTCTTGAAATCTTCCATCGGATAGTCTTTTTCGTCGTCAAGCTTGTGATACGGAATGCCGTAGCCGCCGCCGAAGTCTATGAATTTAAGTTCTTTGAACTGAAGCGCAATCTGCAAAAAGTTCGTAACAGCGTCAAGATACGGCTGCGGATCCATAAAGCCAGAGCCGATATGCTGGTTGATTCCGGCAATCGTCAAGCTGTATTTTGCGGTAATTTCGAAAATTTGCGGAATATCTTCTTCAGCGATGCCGAATTTGGTCTTTTTGCCGCCTGTAACGACTTTTTCGCAATGGCCTGCACCAACGCCCGGGTTGATGCGCACAGCGCACTGCCGCTTTTCAGCCGGAATCTTGAGGTCTTCGCAACATTCACCGAAAAGCTCAAGCTGTTCAAGGCTGTCGAGGCTCGTCATAATTCCGTGCTTGAGCGCGTAGATAAGCTCGCTTGCGTCTACGTTGTTCGGAATAAAGAAAATGCGGTCTTTCGGAAAGCCAGCCTTAAAGAGCATTTCAATCTCGCCGACGCTCATCGCGTCGCAGTTTATTCCTTCTTCTAAGGCAATCTTCAAAATGTGAATGTTCGTGTTTGCCTTTACGGAATAATTCGCCGTATACGGGTATTTCGTGATTACCTGGCTTACCTTGTGCATACGGTCGCGCAGAATCTTCTCGTTATAGACGTAAAGCGGCGTGCCGTATTCCGCTGCAATTTTTTCAGGATTGTTGCCCTCAAAAAAGTTTACATTTTCTATGAATGAATTCATGATTTTTCCTTCTGCTGCGTCATTGCGAGCGTAGCGAAGCAATCTATTTTACAGATTGCCGCGTCGCCTATTCAGGCTCCTCGCAATGACGGCTATATTTAAAGCATGTGGGCTCTAAGCTCTTCGCCGCTCAACGGTGAAAGATAAGCCGGTGCTACATCAAATACAGTGCGGCAGCCTGTCTGACCTTCCTTGTTCATGCGGAAAATCGCGCGGGCAAAGGCCACAAGCACGCTTGACGTAAAAGCCGGGTTTGAATCAAGCGTAAGGCGGTATTCGATTACGTTGTTGAATTCCTTATCCCAGCCGGTTTTGCCTGAGCGGAAAACGAAGCCGCCGTGCGGAATGCCTGAATGGTTCTTTTTCAGCTCTTCTTCGCTGATGAAATGAACCGTCGTGTCATAGTCTGCAAAATAGTTCGGCATTTCCTTGATTTCTTTTTCGATTCTGGCCTTATCTGCGCCTTCTTCAGCAACAACGAAACATTCGCGTGTGTGCTTCTGGCGTGTCGTCAGTTCTGGGTTTTTGCCTGCGCGCACTGCGTCTAATGCAGACTGAACTGGAATTGTGTACTGCTTTCCGTCTTTTACGCCTTTGATGCGGCGGATTGCATCTGAATGGCCTTGCGAAACGCCTTTGCCCCAGAATGTGTAGTCGTGGCCGTCTGGCAGAACGCAGTTGCCGTAAAGGCGCATCAAGCTGAACATGCCCGGGTCCCAGCCGCAGCTTATAAGAGCAATGTGACCGTTGTCTTTTGCAGCTTTGTCTACGTTTGCAAAATGTTCCGGAATGCGTGCGTGTGTGTCAAAGCTGTCTATTACGTTGAAGTATTTTGCATATTCTGGTGTCTGCTTTGGCAGGTCTGTCGCGCTGCCGCCGCAAATTACGAGCACGTCAACATCGTTTTTGTGCTTTTCTACGTCTGCCACGTTATAAACAGGAACACCGGCTGTAAGCAGTTTTACAGAAGCCGGGTCGCGGCGTGTAAACACGCAGGCAAGTTCCATATCAGGGTTGTTCTTTACGGCGCATTCAACGCCTTTTCCGAGGTTTCCATAACCTAAAATACCGATTTTCATTTTTTATCCTCCAAAAGAATGATTTTATTTTTGAGTGCTTCTTTCATAACCTCAATAAGATTTTTCTGTGCCGAATAAAGGCATGTGTCATGTTCATCGCCCGTAAGTTCGCCTGTCAAAACGTATGCCGAATCTGTAATCAGGCGCAGCTGACCTTTTTCCGGGCTTGTTTCATATATTTTTGCACCGGCCAGCTTGTAGCTGTCTGTCAGAATGACAACCTTCTTCTTTTCAGCAGTAAGCTGTTTCAGTTCCTTATCAAATTCAGAGATGATTTCACCTGGTGCTAAGATATAAAGCCGCAGCTGAGTTTTTTCAATCATCTCACGGATTTTGTTCCGGATGTTTTTTGCGCCTAAAACAGTTATGTAGCCTTCTGAAATATGCGCCTTTTTTGGCGCATGAGCTTCTAAATATGCGGCCGTTTTCTGAAGCTCCGCAATTGTGTTTGCCGTAAACTGCTTTAATTCAACCGGCGTATATTTTGTGGCATCGCCTTCTATAAGATATGCTGCGCCCTTTTCTACAAGTGCCGACAAAGCCGCATACACATTTGAGCGCGAAATGCCCGTTTCTTTTGCGACTTCGTAGCCGGTCATTTCGCCATGAGTAAGCAGTGCTTCATAAATTACGGCTTCTTGCCGTGTCAGACTGAAACAGCAGAGCTGTTCAATGTAATTGCCGTTTGACATATCTTACAACTAGTAGTTCTTATTGATACCACTAATATAGTTTAATGCAGATATGTTGTCAATATGATAGAATTGTCTGATAATGAATGTGAACTGTCGATTAAGTTTGGCTGGCTCGTCATTCCGAAGTTGATTCGGAATCTATGTGCAGCTATTGAGATATTAGATTGACTAAAATCTAACTTAATCTTTGTTAAAACGCAGATGCTGGGCTGAAAGCCGCCGAAGGCTACCAAGTTCAGCATGACAAAATCTCTTAGACAAATTCTTGATTATGAGAAACATATGATTGGAGTTTATATTGCAGTTGCCGTGATTGTGCTTGTTTTGGTCGGCACAATCTATGGCATGTATGAAAACAAATATTTGGTTGATTTGCTTGATGACACGGACGCCGGGCTTTCAAAGCTTAGGCGGCTC
>CADBUT010000109.1 GCA_902797925.1 uncultured Spirochaetaceae bacterium | reverse complement strand
CTTATAAAAGTTTAATGCTGAAATTCAAATTCCGCAAGAAAATACGCAAACATAGCACTGAACAAATTGAAAAATTCAGAATTTCAGCTCATAATAAAAGCATGAAAAGATTTGACGGATTTATGCACGGGGTGAACCTCGGCGGATGGTTTTCGCAGTGTGACCACACACAATTGCGCTACGACACTTTTATTACAGAAGATGACATTAAGACAATCAGCAGCTGGGGCATGGATCACATCAGGCTTCCTGTAGATTATAATCTTGTAGAAACAGATGACGGAAGCCCTATTGAGGCAGGCTATGAGCGCATAAAAATTGCAGCGGAATGGTGCAAAAAATATAACCTGAACATGATTCTTGACCTTCATAAAACCGCAGGTTATTCCTTTGATGCAGGCCACAATGAAAGCGGCTTCTTTGAGAGCCAGCAGCTTCAAGACCGTTTCTATAAACTTTGGGATAATTTAGCCTCACGCTTTGCCCATATTTTTGACGGAACAAAAAACGAAATCTGCTTTGAGCTTTTGAACGAAGTAACAGACAAATCTTACTGCAGAAAATGGAACGACATCGCACGCAACTGCATTGAGCGCATCCGCAAATTTGCGCCGGCAACCAAAATTCTTGTGGGCAGCTATTGGAACAATTCGCTTGCTTCTGTAAAAGACTTGGATCCGCCTTACGATGAAAACATAGTCTACAACTTTCATTGCTACGAACCTCTTGTTTTTACGCATCAGGGTGCAACATGGATTCAAAAAATGAATGCTGATTTCCGCTTTCCGATAAAATCAAAATTTTCTGACTACATAAAGATGACAGTAGAAAAATGCGGACAGCAGGGAACTTCTTTCAGCAGCTTTGCACCGGATGCGACTGTTGATGAAACATACTTCGAGACAATTTTTGCTGAAGCCGTTCAAGTTGCAGAGTCTAGGAACGTGCGGCTTTATTGCGGAGAATACGGTGTAATAGACAGGGTGAATATTCCAGATACAATCGAATGGTTCAGGCTTATTTCTAATTCGTTCAACAAACACGGAATAGGCCGCGCCGTCTGGAACTACAAGCAGATGGATTTCGGGCTTAGCGACAAGCGCCTTGACAGTGCAAGAGAAGAACTGCTTAAGTATCTTTAAAGGAATCTCTAAAAACTTCAGCTTTTAGAGATAACTTTGAAAATGCGATGTTGTAAATCGCGCCATTATAGCGATTTACAACTCGTCGGTAATCTCTAAAAAGTCACGAAAGTGAATTTTTAGAGATTACCCGTAATACTTGTTTATACAGTCTTTATAGTTTATACTAATCGGACTCCACAAAATAGAGTTTATTGTGTACACAAGATCATTCTCTGAAACACCAGATAAAATAATACAGAACGGCGCGCCGGTTTTCGGCACTTTTAAAGTGCCGTTCAAACAGCTTGATATCCGCAATATTGCAAGACCATTCGGCGATCTGCCGATTCCTCATTGGATTACAAATTTACGGATACGCGCGCACTTGTTCTGTCCGTTTGTCACAGAAGAATACGCCGGCATAATCGATATTTTCGACTCAACAATTTTTGCCCTTGTAGAGACAATCATTTGGGATAGAAAAACAGGCCAAAAATTTCCGTATAGACGCGTTTTATGTATGCACAAAAGATTTGTGCCAAAATCTATAGAACAGTCTGTCTGCATTTCATTCAGTGAAAGACGCTATATAAGAATAAACTGGAGCAGCGCGGCAAAACGTATTTCAGTTTTTATCAACTTAAAAGGCGACAGCACAAGACCTTCTATAGCAGCTGCCTTTAATGTTGACTGTTCTCAGAAAGATTTCGCAGAAATTGCTTCTGTAACACCAGCCCAGATAAACCGCAGATGCGCGGCCAGTGCCTTAAAAACCGGCTCTTTAACCGGCTCTATTGTGTTTACAGGCACACAGCAGGGCACATACGGTTCAAAAGGCTTGATGACGCTTGAATTAAGACGGGCCTATTATCCGCTCCGCACAAAGGCAAATGCACTTTATGGGCTAGGCGTTTTTGAAGGCAAAAAAATCTCGTTTAAAATTTGCAGCTCAAATTTAGACGGCAACGACACTTATCATTACAACGAGAATGTTCTGTTTATAGACGGCGAGGCTACGCTGCTTCCGCCGGTGAAGATTACGCGCCCAAAAGGAATCTTAGGTCCATGGGTTATTCAGGATACAGAGAGTATGGTTGATTTAATCTTTTATCCTGAATCAGATTCGCACCGCACTTTGAGCCTGCTAATTCTTCATGCTAATTACCACACGCTTTACGGCAACTTTGAAGGAACGCTTCTGACAAATAAAGGTGAATCTATTTCACTTAAAGACTTCTCCGGTATAGGAAAAAAAATACAGCTCCGATACTAATAATATTGATCAACAGCAAGACGGAAAAAAGAGGAAATTATGACTGATAATTCAGTACAGCAAAACGATTCAGCACTTTTTTGGGAGCTTGAAAGCCTGCCTAAAGTTCTGCCGGCAATCGACAATGCAGAACGGAACAATTTCGACAAGCTTTTTGCTTCTACAGGCATTACACGTCACGCCAAACTTTTCGCACAGAAGACAGTTGAAGACGCAGATAAAGTCTCTGATTATTTCGTAATGAACACACTCAATGACTACTTCATGCATATTCAGAAATTTACAGCCGTAATCAAAAGATTTATCTCTGCAATGCCGGCTGCATATCAGCACAAAATCGGCCGTGCACCTAATATTCAGCTTCGCGTACTGAACGCCGCAAGCTCATGGAAGGTTGCAGCATTGAATGACGAACTGGACAATCTTCAGATGAACGCAAAAAACATGACTGTCGAGAAGATGATTCCGTTTGTTTACATGATTTACAAACCGCTTCTTCAGATGCTTTTTCTCGGCGAGAGCACTTTTAACGAGATACTTGAAAAAACCTTTACAGAAATTCACGACAAAACAAACGCAAATCTTACGCAGCTGCACGGTACAATTGAAGAAGCAAAGTTAGAGTGGAACTACATCATCAGGGCTGTTTCAACCGGCATTTACCCGCTTTTAATGCGCATCTGCTCTTCTTATTGCGTGGGTATGCAGGAATTTCTAGACACAAACATTACCCGGATGCTGGCATTTTTAAAGCTTACAAAAGAAGATATAATTCTTCCGGGCGAGTTTAAGCCGGTAGACTTCAGCACTCCGGATTTGACCCAGCCTGCAAAACTTTCTGCTTATGCAGAGACTGTAAAGCAGGCAAATATGTCTATAAACAGCGGCTTAACTCTGCTTGACGCAATGTTCCCTGAGGCAGGCTGGCTTAATTTAAGAGAAAAGCCTGACATGTATCCGTATTATCAGCCTTTGTTCGGCTTTACCGAAGGCTTCAATGTTCTTTCTAATGATAATCCGCTTCAAGTTGCGGTTATCTTAATGCGCATAATCGAAGATTTACTGTCGGGCTGCCACACAATAGACTTTCTTGCAACAAATTCATCTTGCCCTGTCCAGATGAAAGCCGAAGAAATTGAACGCACTTTAAGCGACTGGTATCTTTCGCGCATGAATGTCTTTGAAAAAGAATACGCTGCATCTCTGCTTGACTATGTGAACCGCATTTACAGCCAGAACGACTACAAGACTTCGCCTTATGCCATAAAGACTTTATCTTCGATTATGTGGCTTCAAAAGAGCGAATTTTTTCCGCATCTTAAATTTGACTTGAGCTACATATCAAACGAAACAGCATACGGCAGCATGCCGGTCTTCAAAAAAGTTTCTCGGCTTGCCCATTATTTTGACTGGCTTTCTGACAATATCAACGAATCGATTAAGGTCAACAGCGGAAGTCAGGGAGGTTTTGTCGCCGGTATAGAAAACCCGTGGAAGAAATTCTCATTTACTATAGAAAATATATCGTCTTCAAGACTTACCTCTATTTTAGAGGCAAACTCGCCTTTGGGCACAACAAACGCCTCGCTTGTAAAAGCTATTTCTGAAGTTTTCTCTGTCTTAGACTGGTGGATGAACAACCCGAAAAGCTATGCATATGAGTCTGAACTGCACCTGCCTTACAGAAGCGACGAAGCGACAGGCGAGCCGATTTTCTCTGTACCTGAACGCAAAGACGTATTCAACCTGTTGAGCCGCTCAAAACCGAAGCGCTGACCGCCGCCGGCAGTTTTTTCATAATAATGGGAAAACTACTTGACATAAATTTGAAAGTTACATATTATAGTTATCGTCCTTATGGAGCGGTGGCTGAGCGGTCGAAAGCGGCGGTCTTGAAAACCGTTGATCTTCACGGATCCGGGGGTTCGAATCCCCCCTGCTCCGAATATAAGTACGGCATTTTTGCCATTTGGCAGAATTTGGAGTGGTGACCGAGAGGCCGAAGGTGGCTCCCTGCTAAGGAGTTATATCCCAAAAGGATATCGGGGGTTCGAATCCCCCCTGCTCCGTGCAGATTACATCTTGTTTCAAGGTTTCACATCGTACAGTGTAATAATTTTGAGATTGTAGCTCAGTTGGATAGAGCGTCAGATTGCGGATCTGAAGGTCGGAGGTTCGACTCCTCTCAGTCTCATTTACTAATCCCATCTAAAGTCTATTTCATTATTTCATACTTGAAATTATAAGCCTTTTGTGATGAGTTCAGGTCCTATGCAAGGTACCGCTTCTGAACCCCGTCAGATCCGGAAGGAAGCAGCGGCAGGAAGATGGCACTTGTGCCGTAGTGTACCTGAGCTCTTCAGAAAAGGCTTTTTTGTTTTTGGTTTGCTATTGCCGAGCGTTTTGCAGAACAGGCTTAATCTAAGATTAAGCTTTTGCGAAACGGCCGGCGCGCATTGAGTTGGCAACGGCGAGCACGAGCACACCGACATCAGCAAAAACTGCAAGCCAGAGCGGTGCAACGCCAAGCACACCGGCGGCAAGCACGAGCACTTTTACGCCGAGCGAGAACCAGATGTTCTGCTTTACGACGGCCATAGTCTTGCGCGAAATCTTTACGGCTTCTGCAACTTTGAGCGGATTGTCATCCATAAGCACAACATCAGACGCTTCAATCGCGGCATCGCTGCCCAATGCGCCCATCGAAATGCCGACATCAGCGCGCCGCAAAACAGGTGCATCGTTTATGCCGTCGCCGACAAACGAAACAACGCCGTTGCCGCTGCTTTCAGTTATCAGCTTTTCAACAATATCAAGCTTATCATCAGGCAGAAGCCCTGCCTTGTATTCGTCAATTCCAAGAGAAGCGGCAACTTTTTTTGCCACAGATTCAGTGTCGCCGGTGAGCATCACCGTCTTTTTAACGCCGGCCGATTTCAAGCTTTGCAAAGCCTGAACGGACTGTTCTTTCAGTTCATCAGAAATTGTAATTGTACCTTTGTATACGCCGTCTTCAGCCACGTGAACGAGCGTGCCGCCTTCAAAATGCCTGTCAATTTTGATACCGAGCTTTTCCATATATGCGTTGTTGCCGCAGCAGACAGTTTTTCCGTCTATAAGAGCTTCAACGCCGAAACCGGCATATTCTTTTATGTTCTGAACAGAGCCTTCGGAAATTTCATATTCCGGATTTTTTTCTTTCCATGCGTTAGTTATCGAAACGGCTACAGGATGAATAGAAGAGCTTTCGGCAAAAGCCGCAAGCCTTAGCAGCGCGTCTTTGTCTGAATCGGCCGCATCAATTTCAGTTACTGCAAAAACGCCTTTAGTCAAAGTGCCGGTCTTGTCAAAAACAGCCGTGCTGAGATTTGACAATGCTTCGATATAGCAGCTGCCCTTTATAAGAATGCCGCGCTTTGAGGCTGAACCGATACCGACGAAAAAGCCCATCGGAACAGAAATGACGAGCGCGCAAGGGCAAGACACAATGAGGAAGACGAGAGCGCGCCGAACCCATTCGCTCCACGAGCCAAAATGAAGCAAAGGCGGCAGAAACGCAACCGCAACGGCAAGACAAACAACAACGGGCGTGTACCAGTGCGCAAAGCGCGTGATGAAGCTTTCGGCCTTTGTCTTTTTTGAAGCGGCGTTTTCAACAAGGTTCAAGATTTTCGTTACGGTTGATTCACCGAATTCTTTTTCAACGCGAACTTTGATTACGCCAGAAAGGTTGATGCAGCCCGAAAGCACGGCTTCGTTGAGCGCAACATGACGCGGCATTGATTCGCCGGTCAGAGCCTTTGTGTCAAGGTCAGTTTCGCCTTCGATTAAAACGCCGTCGAGCGGCACTTTCTCGCCGACACGAACCACAATCACATCGCCGATGTGCACATTTTCTGGCGGAACAACTGTTATGCTGCCGTCTTTTTCAAGGTTTGCAGAATCTGGTCTTATGTTCATCAATTCAGCAATTGAATCGCGCGACTTATCGACGGCGTAATCTTCAAAAAGTTCGCCGATTTGCGAAAAAAGCATTACAAAAACGCCTTCGGGGTATTCGCCTAAAGCAAACGCACCGACCGTAGCAATGCCCATCAAGAAATTTTCGTCAAAAACTTCGCCGTGAAAAATGTTGATTGCGGCGCGAAGCAGAACATCGTAGCCGATTATCAGATAAGGCACGGCGAACATCAAAAGCTGCGCCAGACGCGGCATTGCAACTTT
>CADBUT010000108.1 GCA_902797925.1 uncultured Spirochaetaceae bacterium | reverse complement strand
GGCTCTGCTATGGAATTGTGCAGATTGTCTATGATAATGTCGAACTTTTTTTCGGCAGCTAAAGCCAGCTGGTCACTTGTCAGCGGTGCAGACCCAAAAGTACCGGCAATATTCAAGCCTAAGTCTGTTGCAAGCGGAATCTGGTCTTTGTGCACATATACAGTAAGCTTGTCGAGACCTTTTTCTGCAACCTGAGCGCGGCCCCATTCAATGAGCTTTTTGTATTCGCCAAAGCGTTTTTCTGCTTCTGCCTGTGTGCCGGCTTTTTCAGAAAGCATCGTTACCATGTTTCCAAGATTTTCAAGCGAGTTGGTAGTTCTTACCTTTACAATTTTGTCTTTGTCAACTTCGGCTGCATTCGAGATGGTTTTCATCATTGCCTCGTAGCCGGCCTGCATGAATAATTCAGCCTGAGAAACCTTAACAATGTCTTCAGGTGTAATTTCATATTCAGGCGGATGCTTCAAATTAGCCGGTGCAATGGTTGCAACATTGTCTATGCCTGCAAGTTCAGCAATAGCGGCGACCCAGCTTGTAGAAGCAACATATGCCGGTTTTACCATTTGAGTAGGTTTGCTGTAAGACATGCACAATACAGAAACCAAAAGCAGTACAGTAAAAGAAAGAAGTGTTCTTTTTATTTTCTTCATCTTAATACCTCTTATTCCTTAGAAATTTATATATTCCGCTCAGCAGAAAAATAACAACGGAAAGAACCGCCATAGTTCCGCCGACAGGAAGGTTGAACAAAAGAGAAAGCAGATAGCTCACCAAAGAAAGAGAGAAACCAGTTGCAGCGCTTATAGCGAAAAGTCCCTTCAGGCTTTTTGCGTTTTTAGAAACCGCTGCAACAGGCAGAATCACAAGCGCGTCAATCAAAAGTGCTCCCACCATCTTCATGGCTACTGAAATTACAAGAGCCGTAATCAGCAGCATAAAAAAATTGTGCAGACGCACGTTTACGCCGCATGATTTGGCAATGTCCTGGTCAAAAAACAAAAGCGAAATGGGCTTGAAAAACACAGCAACGTATAGAATCAGCAGAATGCCCAGCACAAAAAGCACCGCAAGATTTGGCAGAGTAAGCGCAAACGGACTGCCCCACAAAAGTTCAAGCGTGTCTTTTGCAGGCACATCAAAAATATGAGACAAAAGCGAGGCAAGTCCCATCGTAAAAACCATCATTGCGGAACTTACAGTAGAAAGCCTTGAATGTTTTCCGCCGTTCAAAAAATACATAATGCCGACAAGAACGATGTTCATTGCGATTACAACCGGAAGCAGGGGCAGCTTTAGGGCAATTGAAAAAATGCCGCCGAGCAGAACGCCATGCATGAGCATATAACGCATCGGCACAAGATTGTTCCGCAAAATTACTACGCCGGCGAGCGGGAAACAAAGCCCGGAAACAAGCATTCCGATAAAGCCGTAGACAATCGGTTTGAGCGTAAACAAAAAAAGCAGCTTATTCATTCTTCTGCCCCCAGTCTGAAAACTTTCCAGCCGAGAGAGCGGATAACATCTTCGTCGTGTGTAACGGCAATAATGGCGACAGGCTCTGTGTTCATTTCCTGCAGGAGATGTAAAAACGTTTCTTTTGACTGTGAATCTAAAAATGAAGACGGTTCGTCTAAAAGCAGAAGCTCCGAATTCTGGCAGAAACACCTTGCAAGAGAAACCCTCTGCCGTTCGCCGCCCGAAAGCGTGTAAAAAAGCCGCTTTCTAAGCTGATAACATTCCGTTTTTTTCATGGACGCTTCAATCTGTTCTTTTGAGTGCTTTTTCTTGTACAAGCCCATTGCAACAACTTCTTCTGCCGTAACAGGAAAATCAGGATTCGGAAAGTCCTGCTTGCAATAGGCTATGCTGTTTTTACCGCTGTATTGTATTGTTCCGCCGAGAGGTTTTTCTATTCCGAGAATTGTCTTTAAAAGAGTTGATTTACCTGAGCCGTTTGCACCGCATACTAAAAGCTTGTCGCGCGGGTACATTTCAAGCGAAACGGGAGAACATAATGGAACACGGTTGTATCCGATAGAAAGATTGCTCAGTGCAAGAAGAGGTGCCAAAAGGAACGACCTTGAAAAAGTCTGCCTTCATGGGAACTTAAAAAAATTTTTAAGATGAACTTCTGTTCATAGAAAAGCCTTCATGACTTTAGCTTATTTTACAGGCTTTCTTTTAATTTATCAACGGCTAATTTTATGTATTCTTTCATCGGCAAATCCTGCACACCGGAAATTGTCACACATTTGTTGATCGGTATCAGTATTTTGTGTGCATGTGAAGCGCTGACCGCATGAGCAATAACCGGCGTAATTTCGCCCAGCATAGAATCTGCCAGAACAATACCGATTGGCCCGATGATAAAATCTGCATCCCGGCTTAGAACCACAACCGGATTTTCGCCTGTAGCGGCATTAGTTGCACCGCCTTTCAGCATCTGCTCGGTTGCAACAGCGTTTGTGCCGATTACAAACAGCTCGCATGGCAAAGCTTCAGAGAGAATCTGCTCAACAATAATTCTGCCGATTTTACCGCCCTGTCCGTCAATAACAACAATTTTCATGCGGACATTATACCATGCTTTCAAAACTGTACAAGCGCCATAAGGAAAAGCTTTCCTATACGTTGCTGAACGCCCAAGCGCGGCAGGCGCGAGCAGCCTCTTTTGCAAAGCCGCGCCGCCAATATTTCTTGTTGATGTGGTAGCCTATTTCGGGCAGCAGCTCGCCGTCGATATTCTGATGTGCGCTCTCCGTCAAACGGCGCGGGATAGTGCTGCATCGTTTCTGCGTCAGACAGTACCACGATTCAGCATAAAGG
>CADBUT010000107.1 GCA_902797925.1 uncultured Spirochaetaceae bacterium | reverse complement strand
CCTTCTGTTGCAGGTGTATATGATTCTTTGCGGCGTGAGTAGCTTACGCTCAATTTTCTGCCGCGGTATTCGATACCGTCGAGATTCTGGATTGCGCTGTCTGCGTCTTCTGCAAAAAGCGTTACGAACGAATAATTGTCGCAGACACGGATGTCGCCGATGCGCTCGCGGGCAACGCCGCCGACAGAGGCAAAAAGCCCTACAAGTTCTCTTGCAAAAACATGGCGGTTGCGGCCAACGCTTACGAATACGGTCTGTGCAAATTCTTCTGCAATCTGTGCCCTTGGTGCAGGTGTTCTCGGTGCAAGAGCATCACCTGTGTGACCTTCTCCTGAAAGTGAAGAACTGCGTGAAGAATAATTAGAATCTTGATAACGCATATGGCGCGGTGTGCGTTCACGTCTGTGGTAGCCGCCGCGGTAACCGCCTGAAAGCTGTTTTGCAAAATAAGCCGCAACATAAGTCCTCATTGTAAGCGGAACATTTGCTTTAAAAATCTTTTTAAGCTCATTCATTTCCAACGGATCTTCTTCTGATTTAATCCGGTTCACTGTTTCCTGAAGCAAAGATGAAATCTGTTCAGCATTAATTGAAAATTCATTTCTAGACATTTAATACTCCTATAAAACTGCGCATAACAAAGCGCCTCAAAAAAATGAACAACCTGCTGTAATTCCGGCAGGCATAACTTAGTGCTCTAAAGGCACTCTCAACAAAAATACAGAACCAAGCTGAGAAAAACCCTCTCTTTCAAGAATCTTCTTGAAAAAATCGGGAATTATTGAACAGGAAACAGCTACCGACTTAACAGTGCCGTCTCTAAACTGTTCCAGCAAAAACTCAAGCAGTTCTTTTCCAAGCCCCAACCCCCGAAAACGAGGAATAACAAACAGCACCGAAATCATTATGACAGAAGAATCTGCACTAGTTTTAAAACCTGCTGCTAAACCTACAGGCTCTCCTGATACGGTTTCACAAAACACAACAGTCCGAAAACCCTTTGAAGAATCATTGACTTTTTTCCATTGTTCTGACAGAACACCGCCCAAATCTGTTCCGTAAAAGTCTTCGAATTCTTTTAACAGCTCTTCTTCACATGTTTTTTCAGCCTGTTCACCTGAAGCCGCTGCAAGTCTGAACAAAAAGTCATCATGCAGAAGCTCGTCTTCATTCTCTTCAGGTTCAAGCTCAAGCCGTTCCAAGCCCCAAAGTTCTCTTAAGTCGTCAAACCAGCTTAAGATTACCTGATTCATTTCATGCTCTTTAAAAGAAAACCACAGACGCTCAACGTCTGGGTGCTCTTTCAGAACATTTTTGAATTTGCGGAAAACTCCATTGCCGCTTTTCAATATCGAGCGCAATTCTTCACATACATGCGGATTCTTCAGCGAAGCAACAAAATGCTCCATCATGCGAAACCCGCTTGCAGAATTCCACACAGGCAGCTTGTAATAACGGTTTCTCTCTGACGAAACAACTTCAGATTCCGGCAAAATTACTCCATCAATGGAATCAAAGACAAATGCCCCGCTCTGATTTTCCATTGCATAGATAATTTCATCTGTCAATTCCGAAGTCAATTCCGTTATCATAAGTGCATTTTATCATAAATTATGCACTTTTGAAACTAAATTTAGTGGGAAGACACCTCTCTATGACTTCCCTGCGCCAGCCATCAAAAGCTGTTTTTACAGCACAAGCTTAAAGCGCCTATTCTATGTCTTTGCGGGTTTTGCAGATTTTACTGATAAGACCGTATTTTTTTGCCTCTTCTGCGTCAAGCCAATAATCGCGGTCAGTATCTTTTGCAACATCCTCTACAGATTTGCCTGTTTCAGCTGCAATCATCTCGTTAATCTTTACGCGCATTTTCTCAAGTTCCTGCGCATGAATTTCGATTTCCGTTGTCACGCCCTGCATCCCGCTCATCGGCTGATGAATGAGGTAGCGGCTGTTCGGCATACCGAAACGTCTCTCTTTTGGAGCAGCAAGCAGAACAATTGAAGCAGCACTTGCAATCAAGCCCATACCGATTGTAATTACAGGTGCATTTATAAAGCGGATCATGTCAAAAATTGCATAACCTGCATCCGCATCTCCTCCAGGTGAATCAATGAAAAGACGGATTGGCTCATCAGAATCAGCTTCAAGAATGAGCAGCTGGCGTGCAATCTTTTCTGCAAGTTCCTTATTGATTTCGCCAGAAAGAATTATCTGACGTGTCTTCAAAAACTTGGCAGACAATACGTCTGAGCCGGCTTCTTTTTCTTCTGATTGTTTTTTCTTTTCGTCGTCTTCTTTTTCACCCAAGAGAATTTCATAACGTTTGTTCATAAAAAACCTCTGTAGCAAATCTTTCTCACTCTGACTTTCTCTAAAAAATCAAATTTATACCGAATAATTCACATATTAATATAGAAAAAAAACGGCGTTTCTGTCTACAGCTCATGCGTTGTTTCTGCATGAATTAACACCGCAAAAAGTTAGCGTATAATACACAAGATTTTAGTATGGTACTTCTTTAAGAGTTGGATACGGTTCTCCTGCCTTGTGCTCCCAATAAGATGGGCCGGATGTAACAAGATTATCTGCGTTGGTCATAAAGTCTCCATCAGTAATATTCCCGAAACCATCTATTGGTATGGAACCTTGCTGGTTATAATAAAAACCTACTATATCCCCAATGCCAGTTGATATTGATCCGCCACATAAAGAGCCGGAGGTTCCACTGCTGTTTAACAAACCTATATTGTAACAATATTTAATATCTGCACTACCACCGTCCACACCAACATAACCTGCAATACCACCAACTCTAGAGGAAGTAGAAGTATTACATGTTATCGAACCTGTATTATAGCACCGCTCAATAACTTCATTAGTCCATCCTGCAATACCGCCAACAACCGGTTGAAAAGTTCCTTGACTTGAGATGCTGCCTGTATTATAACAGCAATAAATTCCGCCACTATTCAACCCTGCAATACCGCCTGTATGTCTTAGATTGCCTGATATATTTGCGGTATTAGCACAATTCGTAATTATACCATTATTATACCCTGCAATGCCGCCAACATAACTGTCTGTATTTGATGTGCTTGCATTTATCTGCCCTGCAACTTTTACATTACCTATAAAATAAGAATCAGCTTTTGCAAAAAGACCTGCATAAGAAGAAGTACCTGACTCAATACAAGTTATATTCTGAAGAGTTACAGTCTTTCCATTTCCATCAAACGTGCCTTTAAAACCATCTGTTATATTAGTAAAACCAGTTGAGGTTGATACATTACAGTTAAGTGTAATCGCCTTACTGTCAAAATCTTTGTCGTTGTGGGTGTTCATCAAGTCGTTGAACTCTTGTTGATTTGTTATCAGTATTTCATCTACCAAATCAGAATAATCACATG
Source organism: uncultured Spirochaetaceae bacterium (assembly GCA_902797925.1). GTDB lineage: Bacteria > Spirochaetota > Spirochaetia > Treponematales > Treponemataceae > UBA1240. The sequence continues at coordinate 1,585 of CADBUT010000107.1, read as the reverse complement.
TATAGTCTGGCTTAAAAACAGGCGAAAGAATAACATCACCTTTTGTAACACCTGGAGTATATGTCTTACCATCTTGTGTTATCCAGTGGTCAAATATAAAGCCGTCAGCTGTTGCTTCGGGCAGTTTTGATGCAATTTCATTTATTGTGCAGATGTCCATAGTACTACCAGTAAAACTTGCAAAAGGCATTGGTGCTGTAAGACCAAGTGCATCATAAGCTTCCTGATACAAATTCTGAGTCATTTCTGTTAAACATTCAAACTTATATGGTGTCGGTATAGAAATGTGGTTGTCGCCAACTCCTATTGTTATAGGACCGGCAGATGAAGTTCTTGTTGTGTTGTCCTGCATTTCTATTTCTGTAGAAACTGATACAACATCGCCTTTCTTTAGAGAAGTTAAAAGCTCGGCTATGGCGTCTTTATCACCGCTGTCAAATGTATGGGTTGTAGTTGCACCTTCAGAAGTTACGGTTATTGTGAGAGTAATTTTTGACCACTGAATATCAGTGCAGGGCGTAAAAGTGCCGCCTTCTGCAGAAATAGCACTTGCTGAGCCACCGCCTAAACCGCCGCCGCTCGTGTTGCCGTTGCCCCAGCCGCCAGCATCACCGCCATTGTGCAGCTGATTTGAGCCGGAAAAAGAAACAGCGCCGCCGCCGCCACCACCGCATGAGATAATTAAAGCTAATACAAAGAAATATATCAATACAAAAAGAACATACTTTTTCACGCCTGTCTCCTCATGAGCGCTTGCATAAAAACTTTTACAATATAAAAGATAACACAATCATTCTGAATGTCAAGGCATGAGGAGCAGTTTTTCTTTTCACAATAGCTCTATCTACGGACAAAGTCCTGTCGACGAAAAGTGCCGCTTTTTTCGTAGTAAAACCGGCGGCTTATGTGCGCCGCTGACCTTGACCTTTGTGAACCAGCCTAATTACAAGCCCGTAAATATGAGGAGCATAGCAAGTCATTTCATATATTCTTTGATTAAATCGTAAAGCTCGCGGTCTACTTTGAAGCCGTTGATTGTTTCCCAGATTGTGCCCGGCCTGTTGTGGCCGATAATGCCGAATTCACCGATGAAGTTCCAGAGCGAGAAGCCCCAGCCCAATTCGCGGTAAACTGAAAAAAGGTCGTTGAACCAGTTCATTGCCGTCGCGTGGTCGGTTTTGTCGTAGCAGCCGAATTCGCCCACATGAACAGAAACGCCTTTGTCAGACAAAGCCTTCCACGGCGCATAATGCTCAAGGAGCGTGTTTCTGTCCCAGATTTTGCCTTCCCATTCAGTGCCTGGATAAACAGGCACTTTGCCGGTTTGTGCAGCCGGGCACCAATCAGCCTTATAATGCGTAACTGCCATCGGCTGATAGCCGCGCGTGCTGTGGATTACGCCCAAATCGGCAAGCTCCGGCATAGCTTCGTTGCCGCCGCAAAGGCCGTCAAGCACAATCGGGCGGTCTTTTGTCACAGAGCGGATGACCGCGGCCGTGCGGCGCATAAGCTTTTCGTGAATATCTCTAGTCATGCCGTACTGGCCGATGTTCGGCGGCTCGTTCAGCAGGTCAAAGCTGAGCTG
>CADBUT010000106.1 GCA_902797925.1 uncultured Spirochaetaceae bacterium | reverse complement strand
GTGGCAGACCGTCTGTTTATCTCTTTAAGATAGCGCAAGAACGTTGAGTCTGCCCTGTTCATTATCTGAATGGTAAAAGCCGGAAAGTCGTTCAGCCGCAAGTTGCGGATTCTGTTCGTGCTGATGTCCTTGAGCACCTCGCAGTCTGTCCAGCATATCGTTATGATTGTCGATTCCAAAAAGATTATACCAAGCGGAATCGTGAAGTAGCTTATGTCGTTGGCCGGTTCAAAAACAGGCAGACGCATGATTATAAGAACATAATCATCATCTTTTTCAATTCGCGAAAGCTCGTCCTGGTCGAGAATATCGAGGATATGGTCTTTCTGAACGCCATATTCGTCTTCAAGCACGCGTATGTCTTCGCGTGTTACGGAACGCGCGTCAACCCAGAGCTTTCTCTTCGGGTCGATTGCATCGTCTTCGCATTTTACAAGTTTTCCGTTTTCCTGCTGCCAAAAAGTAATCATGTGCGCCTCTTTTATAATCTTACGGTGAAGTGAATTGAAGCGCCTTTGAGCTGTCTATCTGTCTGATAAGCTGTAGAAGGCGCCGTCTGTTACGAAAGAATCACGATGATTACTACCAGGGTATGTATCCATGATACGCCTCCTAAGAAAATGATTGCATGCCACAAGGCACGCAGAAATGTGCAATTTCAATTTATAGTGCGATATTACTCCGTAAGGGCGAAAACGTCAATAAAAACACGCCAAAAAGAGCGAAATAGCCTTGAGTTTTTTGAAAAACGGCCGCCAAACCAATAATTTGCTTGTTTTCAGCAAAATTATGATATATCCTATTTATATGAAAAAGATACTTGTTGCTTCGACAAACGAGCAGGTCATAGAGACCGTAAAGCTCAGCTGCAAAAAATATGCCACATATTTTGATGCAGATTTCTACAATGACACAGATGAGGCTTTAAGCTCAATCGACTACGAACTTCCTGAAATTAAAATCATAGACTTTACGTCAAAAGAAATTGACTGCCACCGCATCATCGCGACAATCGATTCTGACCCGTGGCTGCATAACGGCGGCATTATTGCCGTTGTTGCAAACGCCGCGCAGGCGCAGGAAGTTGACGAACGCAAAGACCCGAACATTCTTATCGTTCAGACTTTGACAAACTTCAAAGAAAACTTTACGCGCCTGCTCCGCATTTTGTGGCGCAACCAGCATTTCTTGTTCAACCGCGGTATGCAGGAAAACTTTGGCGGCAAAGAAACCGGTTCTTTTGTCTGCGGAAACGACCCGATGGACTTCAGGCTTTACACGCGCTTCTTGGTAGGCTACATGTACAGCTCAAACCGCATCAGCGACGACGACTTGTATTCGCTTCAGACTGTACTGATGGAGCTTTTGACGAATGCGCTTGAGCACGGCAACTGCGGCATTACTTATGACGAAAAGACTGAATGGCTTGAAAAGGGCGGCAACATCCTTTCGCTCATCGCCGAAAAGTGCAAGCAGCCTGAAATTGCTTCAAGACGAATCCGCATAGCTTATGCAATCGGCCGCACTAAGTCAAAGTTTGTCATCAGAGATGACGGCGAAGGCTTTGACTGGCGCAAGCATCTGAACAAAGATTTTTCAGAAGAAACGCACGGCCGCGGCATGAAGCTTTCTGAAAGCCTTGTTTCTTCGCTTACTTACAACGAAAAAGGCAACGAAGTTACTTTTGAGATTAACAACCTGAAAGATGCCGCGAACACCATTCCGAGCATCATGCAGTCTTTTGCAAGCATCAACTTTGTAGACCGTCAGATTGTCTGCCGCGAAAACGAGATAAGCAACGACCTTTACTTTATCGTAAGCGGCCGCTACGCAATCTATACAGACAACAAGCTTGTTTCTGTTCTTTCGCCGAACGACATGTTCATCGGAGAAATGGCGTTTCTGCTCAACGACAGGCGCTCTGCAACAGTTATGGCAATCGGCGGCGGCAAGCTCATCAAGATTCCGAAAGTTTCGTTCCTAAACCTTATTAGGCGTAACCCGCATTACGGCATCTTCCTTTCAAAGCTGCTTGCACAGCGCTTGCTGAACTCAACGCAGAAAATGCTTGCGCTTACGGCACAGCTTGAAGACTTGAAAAAGCAGATTGAGATTCCGTCAGAACTACCGCCTTTGGATTAAGCGTTTCGCCTTTGGATTAATCTACAGTTTGGGCATTATCTTGCGAAACGGCCGAGTTTTCTTACGAAAACTCGTAAATTTTGTACAAAGCTGTCTCTTTTAGCCTGTTTTTCAGATTGGGTTTAATCTGTGGCGAAACGGCCGAGTTTTCTTTCAGAAAACTCGT
>CADBUT010000105.1 GCA_902797925.1 uncultured Spirochaetaceae bacterium | reverse complement strand
CATGCTTGCCGTAAGCATTGTGGCAAGCGGCCGCGCGCTCTTGTCAGGCTCAATTGCAGCCGCAAGCACAACCATGTCGGCCTTTATCTTGAGCTGCTTGTTCTCTATAAGGTCAGAGCCTTGCACGAGCAATGTGCCGTCTGCTTGAGGCGCAACTTTGCCGACCATTCCTTTGATGTAGTGAACACCGTACTGCTCTACAGCGCGGCGGTAGAATTCGTCAAAGTTTTTGCCCGGCGTGCGTACATCAATATAGAAGACATAAACTTCTGTGTCAGGATATTTTTCGCGCGTAAGCATTGCATGTTTTGCCGTGTACATACAGCAAATCTTTGAGCAATATTCTTTTCCGCCTTTTGTGCATGGCGGCGCTTCGCGGCTGCCCACACACTGAACAAAAACGATTGTGTGCGGATGCTTTCCGTCTGACGGGCGGAGCAATGTACCGCCTGTAGGGCCGGCCGCGTTCGTTATGCGCTCAAATTCAAGCGACGTAACAACGTCTTTGCTCTGTGAATAAGCGAATTCATCATATTTTTCGATATTAATCGGGTTATAGCCTGTAGCAACAACGATTGCACCGTACTTTTTCTCGATTACTTCGTCTTTCTGCTTGTAATCTATTGCGCCAGCGCCGCACACTTTTGAGCAGATACCGCATTTGCCTGTCTTGAGCATCATGCAGTAGTTCGCATCGATTGTTGCAACTTTCGGCACAGCCTGTGCAAACGGAATATAAATTGCAGTGCGGTTGTTAAGGCCGAGGTTGAATTCGTTCGGCACTTTTTTCTGCGGACACTTTTCAGTACAGATGCCGCAGCCGGTACATTTTGTCTCGTCAACGTAGCGCGCCTTTCTTGTAATTGAAACGTCAAAGTTGCCGATAAAGCCCTTCACTGCTGAAACTTCGCTGTAAGCGTAGATGTTGATTTTCTCGTTCTGGGCGCAGTCAACCATTTTTGGGGTTGAAATACAAGCCGCACAGTCAAGCGTCGGAAAAGTCTTGTCAATCTGGGTCATTTTGCCGCCGATTGTAGATTTTTTCTCAACGATGTCTACTTCGTAGCCGGCTTCTGCAATATCAAGCGCAGCCTGCATTCCGGCAATGCCGCCGCCGATAACAAGCGCACGCTTGGTAACAGGGCTTTCGCCCGGAACGAGCGGCGCATTCAGATGAACTTTTGCAATTGCGGCGCGGCCGATGATTACAGCTTTTTCTGTCGCTTCTGCCTTATCTTTATGAATCCACGAGCACTGCTCACGGATATTTGCGATTTCAACCATATAAGAGTTGATGCCTGCGCCTGCACAAGCTTTTCTGAAAGTTGCTTCGTGCATACGCGGAGAACATGAGCAGATGACAACACCTGTAAGCCCATGCTCTTTGATTGCGTTCTTAATCAAGTTCTGACCGGCTTCAGAACACATGTACTGATAGTCGGTAGCGAACGCAACGCCCGGCTCTTTGCCGAGCTGCTCTGCAACAGATTTTACGTCAACTGTCGCAGCGATGTTGGTGCCACAATGACACACAAAAACACCAATTTTCTGCATAACGATTGCAGCTCCTTATTTTGAATATTTTCTGAATGCTGTGACAATTGCCTGCTGCGGCAGCTCTTCATCAAGCATTTCCGGAATCTGATTCGGTTTCAAATGATTGTTGCCCTGCACACGGAGCGCGGCCACACGCACAGCCTCAACAACCTTTGCAGGCTCAACATTTCTTGGGCAGCGGTCTACACACGCAAAGCAAGAAAGGCACTTGAACAGCGAAGGCGAATTCAGAAGCGGCTCAATGTTGCCGCTTTCGACCATCGCCACAAACTGATGCGGATGGTATTCCATCTCGTCGTAGCTTGGGCATGTGCCTGAGCATTTGCCGCATTTCATGCATTTGCGCGGGTTTACGCCAGAAATGCGCACGATGTCTTCTCTTGTTACTTGTGACATGGGCAGCCTCCTTCAACTGTTGCGGCTGGAACGGCAGACTCAAGAGCTTTCATTGCTTCTTCGTCACCGAGAGCGGCGGCAAGCACCTGAGTAAAGTACACAACTTTCGGAGCACCAGCCACGTTAGCTGCGCCGTTCTTGTTCAGGTTGTAAAGGCAGAGCGGGCAGGCTGTAACGATAAGCTCTGCACCTGCATTCTTTGCGCTTTCAAGCACGGCTGCGCTTTTTTTAGCGGCAAGCTGCTTGTCTTCAAGCGTAACGTAGCCGCCGCAACATTCGTTGCGCATCGGATAAACTACAGGCTCTGCTCCGACAGCCTTGATAAAATCTTCTATAATTTTTGGGTTTTCGGCGTTGTCCATCTGAAGCACTTTGCCAGGCCTTAAAAGAAGGCAGCCGTAATAAGCGGCTATCTTCTTTCCGGCAAATGGCTTTGTAACAGCCTGTGCAACTTTGTCAAAGCCAATCTTGTCGCGCAAAAGCTCAAGATAATGAATTACGTTAGTTTCGCCGTTATATGGCGTTTCAAGTTTAAGATAATTATTTGCTTTGAAATTAATGTTCTCATCAGCTTTCATGTCATTGTTGACCTGCTTGAGAACATTGTGACAAGCAGAGCAAAGCGTAACAACGTCGTTGCCTGCATCGCGGGCAGAAGCCAAAGCGCGCACAGCCGAAAGCTTTGACGCAATTTCGTCGCGAGCCATTGTGTATGCACCGCCGCAGCACTGCCAGTCTGCAATTTCTTCAAGGGTAACACCGAGCTTTTCAGCGGCAAAGCGGCCGTAGCGGTCTAAGTCTTTGCCTTTAGTTTTCAAGGTGCAACCCGGATAATAGCTGTAAGTCATAAAGTCATTTTCCTCAATAATTTGCTGAACTAGCACATCTGTTCTGGGTGAAATACTTCGTCGAATTTTTCTTCAGACAAGAAACCGAGCGCAACGCAAGCTTCTTTAAGCGAAATATTCTCTTTGAATGCCTTCTTTGCTGTCTTTGCCGCATTCTCATAGCCGATGTACGGGTTGAGTGCGGTTACGAGCATAAGCGAATTGTGCAGGTTGTGGTGCATCTTCTCTTTGTTTGCCGTAATTCCCACAGCGCAATTGTCGTTGAACGAGACGATTGATTCAGCAAGAAGCCGCGCACTTTGAAGGAAGTTGTAAATGCACACAGGCATGAACACGTTAAGCTCAAAATTGCCCTGGCTTGCGGCCATGCCTACAGCAACATCGTTGCCCATAACCTGAACTGCAACCATTGTCACCTGTTCGCACTGTGTCGGGTTTACTTTACCAGGCATAATCGAAGAACCAGGCTCGTTTTCCGGAATGCGGATTTCACCAAGTCCGTCGCGCGGACCAGAAGCAAGCCAGCGCACGTCGTTAGCAATCTTCATCATGTCGCAGGCAAGAGCCTTAAGCGCACCATGAGCAAACACAAGCTCATCTTTGCTTGTAAGCGCATGGAACTTGTTCGGCGCGGTCACGAATTCTTTGCCGGTCAATCTTGAAACAGCTTCTGCAACCTTTTCGTCGAATTTCTCAGGTGCGTTCAAGCCAGTGCCTACAGCTGTTCCGCCGAGCGCAAGCTCTTTAAGCGGCGGAAGCGCGGCGTTCAAAAGCTGCTTGTCACGTTCAAGCGAAGCTCTCCAGCCCGAAATTTCCTGGCTGAATTTGATTGGCGTTGCATCTTGAAGATGAGTGCGGCCGCTCTTTACGATGCCTTCGTTCTCTTTTTCAAGGCGCACAAAAGTTGCAATGAGCTTGTCAATTGCAGGAATAACTTTGTCTTCTATAATAGTAACGGCTGCAATGTGCATTGCAGTCGGAAATGTGTCGTTTGACGACTGGCTCATGTTAATGTCGTCATTCGGGTGAAGCAGACGCGGAATATTTGCATCAGGGGCGAAAAAAGCACCGGCATTAAGACCGGCCGCAATTTCGTTGCCGCGGTTTGCAATTACTTCGTTTGCGTTCATGTTGCTCTGCGTGCCGGAACCAGTCTGCCACACAACAAGCGGAAAATGGTCGTTGAGCGCACCAGAAATAACTTCGTCGCAAGCAGCGCAGATTGCGGCAAGTTTTTCGCTCGTCATTTTCTGCGGCTTAAGCATGTTGTTTGCCATTGCGGCAGCTTTCTTGAGAATGCCGAAAGCCTGTGTTATTTCTCTAGGCATTGTCTCGATTCCAACGCCGATTTTAAAGTTTTCATGGCTGCGTTCAGTCTGTGCCGCCCAATATTTGTCAGCAGGCACCTGCATCTCGCCCATTGAATCGTGTTCTGTTCTATAATTCATGATTAATTCCT
>CADBUT010000104.1 GCA_902797925.1 uncultured Spirochaetaceae bacterium | reverse complement strand
GTCATCTGGGACGATGAGCGCATAAGCATTCTTGAAGAGCAGATTAAGAAGCTGCACGACGAGAAAGGCATTTTCAAGAATAACGCAGAAAATCTGCTTAGCGAGCTTTATGTGAACAAGCAGGCTGAAGGTGAAGAACTTTTTTACAGCCTTAGCTTCAGCGACCAGGGCGGTGCATGCTCGATTTTCGATTATATTTCAGATGAGACCACGCTGATAATGCTGGATTTCGACAGGCTCTCTAATGCGCAGGAAAGCTTTAAGAATGAATACAACGGCCTGTACAAACGTGCTTTGGTCGAGGGCAGGGATGTTCCGCTGCCGGAAGACATATTGTACGATTTTGATGAAATAAACTGCAAATGCAGGCGCACCATAAGATTACGCTCAATTCACGGCGACGATGCGCTTAATTCGGAGCGCATAATTCTTGAAACCGAACAGCCGAGAAGCTTCTTTGGCAACATCAATTATTTGAAGGAGCAGCTTGAAGGGCTTATCAAAGACGGCTGGAGCGTCTACATTTTTGCAGACAGCGCGAACCAGGCTTTGCGCATAAACGAAATCTTGAAAGATTTTCCGTCAATCGAGATTGTGCCGCTCAGCATTTCAAGCGGCTTCAGCATTCCGGACGAAAAAATCCTTGTCATTCAAGAAAACGAAATATTCGGCAGACGGCGGCACATTCCAAAGTCTGTAAAATATGTAAAGAGCGCGGTCATCGATACGTTTGTCGAGCTGAACCCCGGCGATTATGTCGTTCATGTGAATTACGGCATCGGCTTGTTCAAGGGCATAGAGCGCGTGCGCGCAATGGGCAACGAGCGCGACTACATCAAGATTGAATACGCCGACGAAGAGAGCGTCTGCATTCCGATTGAGCAGGTGAATCTTGTTCAGCGTTACATCGGCAACGAAGGCGATGCACCGAAGCTTGACAGGCTCGGCTCAAAGTCTTGGGAAAACCGCAAGAACAAGGTTAAAAAGTCTGTAGAGGACATTGCAGAACGGCTCATTCAGCTTTATTCAAAGCGCAAGGCCGCGCGCGGCTTTCCTTTCCCCAAAGACAACGAATTTCAGACTGCATTTGAAGCCGCTTTTCCGTATGAAGAGACTGACGACCAGCTTACTTGCATTGCCGATGTAAAGGCTGACATGGAGCGGCCGCAGCCGATGGACAGGCTTATTTGCGGCGACGTCGGCTACGGCAAGACCGAAATCGCTATGCGCGCTGCGTTCAAGGCTGTTATCGGCGGCAAGCAGGTTGCCTTTCTTGCGCCAACCACAATTCTGGCGGAACAGCATTACGAGAACTGTGTGGAACGTTTCGAGCATTTTCCTGTAAGAATTGCGCATCTTTCGCGCTTTGTTGCGCCAAAAGAGCAGAAGCAGATTCTTGAAAAGCTTAAGAACGGTGAGATCGACATCATCATCGGAACACAACGCATAAAACAAAAAGACGTTGCGTTCAAAGACTTGGGGCTGATGATTATCGATGAGGAGCAGCGTTTCGGCGTTAAAGACAAAGAGCGGCTAAAAGAGCTGAAAACTTCTGTAGACTCACTTGCGATGAGCGCGACACCGATTCCGAGAACTCTGCACATGTCTTTGCTTAAAATCCGCGACATGAGCATATTGAACACGCCGCCGCAGAACCGCCAGCCGATTGAAACTATAATCGATGCGTACAACGACGACCGCGTTGCCGCCGCAATAAGGCGCGAAGTGGAGCGGGGCGGGCAGGTGTTCTATCTTCATAACAGGGTTGAATCTCTTGACGAGACGCGGCTCAAGCTTGAGCGGCTTGTGCCAGAAATGCTGATTGACACGGCGCATGGCAAGATGACATCTACCGAGCTTGACGATATTTTCCACCGTTTTAAGATGGGCGGCTTTCATGTCCTTGTGTCAACAACAATTATCGAAAACGGAATTGATATTCCGAATGTGAACACGATTATCATTGACCGCGCTGATATGTACGGTGTTTCTCAGCTTTATCAGCTGCGTGGCCGCGTCGGCAGAAGCGACAGAAAGGCTTTTGCTTATCTGCTTTACCCTGAGGGCAGGGCGCTTTCTGAAATTGCTATGAAGCGCCTTCAGGTTATTTCTGACTTTACCGAGCTTGGTTCTGGCTTTAAGATTGCGATGAAAGACATGGAAATCCGCGGAGCTGGCAACCTTCTTGGCAAAGACCAGTCTGGCGATGTCTATTCTGTCGGTTTTGATCTTTATCTTAGGCTTCTTGAAGGCGCGATTCAGCGGCTTTCAAACGAAAACTTTGAAGAAGAGCAGGATGCGCTGCTTGAGCTTGAATATACGGGCTACATCCCGGAAACTTACATAACTAATCCGCAGATAAAAATGGAAATCTATAAGAAGATTGCGTCAGTTTCTTCATCTGATGAACTTGAGCGCGTTTACGAAGAGCTTAACGACCGTTTTGGGCCTGTGCCTGATGAAGTGCAAAGCCTTTTGGCCTTGGCCGAAATACGGATTTTCTGCAAGAAATTGTCAGTTTCAACCTTAAAAGAAAAGAATGGCGAGGTAAGAATAGAATTTGCAAAAGTGGCCAATGTGTCTGTAGAGAAAGTGCTTAAAATGATGCGCGAGAGTGCAGGGCGGGTCAAGCTCGACCCGACTCATCCAAATGTGCTCATTCTCAAGACTGGCAAAATCGGGCTTAAAGAAAAGTCTGAATTCCTCCGCGAAAAGATTCAGGCACTTTTGGCTTAGTTTTTTCCAAAGGTTCTTCAGAAGTTTCTGTTCTAAGAAAGCCTGAAAAGTGCAGGGCGGGGCGAGCTTGCCCGCTTCAGCGCGGCTAGTATCTGTTCTGATTGTTCTGGCTGTTGCCCAAAATTTCGTCGCTGAGGCGCATAATCTGCGGTGCAAGCCTTGTGCGCTCTTTTTCAGTTACAAAGCCGTAAACAGGCTTTATCAGAAAAGCGCAGCTCAGGCTTAAGACGCAGCAAATTGTTCCCGCCAGAATCTGGTTTAAAAGCGCAATCAACGGAATGCCTGTGCCGATAAGTGCAAGGCTTATCAGAATCATTATGACTACAGCCTTTTTGCCAGGCTTTGTGGCCTGCTTGTCGAGCTTCTTGAGCTGCTCAAGCTTGTTCTGGTCTTGCGGAAGGTATTTGCTTCTAATCTGGTTTACTTCAAAAGCAATTTGAGCTTTATATGCATCATCTTTTTTATCCATAAAAAGGAATCCTCTGTATTCAAATAAAAAATGTCATTGAACTTGTTCATCTTATGCCTTTTTCGGCTATTTAACAAGCTTTTCAAATTCAGCTTTTGCCTGGTTGAAATTTTCCCAGAGAATGCCGTTTATGCCCAATGCTTTTGCAGCGTCTATGTTTTTCTGCAAATCATCGAAAAATACGGCTTCTTCAGGCTTTACGCCAAGCCCGTCAAGCTCAAGCTTGTAGATTCGTGCATCTGGCTTGATAATGTGCACATTGCACGAAAAAACTGCATAGTCGGCTTTTACAAATGGCGGAATATTTTGCTTGTATCTTTCAAGAAATTCATACGGCATATTAGAAAGAACGCCAAGCTTGTACCCTTGCCTTTGAAGCTCAAGCGCCCAGTCAGATACTTGCGTGTTTATGTGGTTCCAGCTTGAAAGATCCATATCGCCAAGTTTTCGGCATAAATCTTTGTCTTGAGATTCTGAATCATAGCCGTTGTCTTTCAATACGCGCGAATAAAGCTCGGCTGCGCTTATTACGCCTAAATCGAAATCGCTACGTTGCGGGCCCATTGCCTTAAAGAAAATTTCATGCGGAATACCTGTCAGCTCCGCCATATTATAGAAGCAAGTATTCGGTTGCGTTACCGAAATGACATTGCCAAAATCAAAAATTACTGCTTTTATAGACACTACAGCCTCTTTCTTTTGTTTTGTAGCATTTTACATTTACTTATGTTTTTTGGCAATAAGCCGTTAGTTTCACTGAAAAGAGGTAATTGAATGGCCAAAAAACGAACATATAAAACTACTTTTAATACATATTCTGTCTACCAAAATACATTATTTTCAGAAACGCTTTATTGATAAACAGCTTTATTTCCACTATTATATTGTTAATTCAGATTAGAATTGGAGTAATTATGAGAATTACTGGCGGTACATTGTGCGGAAGAATTATAAAATGCCCTGATGGAATTATCAGACCAGCAATGGACAGAATGCGTGAATCATTGTTCAGCATATTGGGCGATTTATCAGGCAAATCTTTTTTAGACTTATTTGCCGGTTCAGGCGTGCTGTCTCTTGAAGCTGCATCAAGGGGCGCAACGCATATTGTGCTTGTTGAGAAAGACAAAATCAAAGTCAACACGATATTCGAAAATGTTTCGATTTCGCCTGTAAAAATACAATGCCATTTCATGCCGGTAGAACTTTTTATAATGCGCAATAAAGAACAGTTTGATTACATCTTCTTAGATCCGCCTTTTCCGTACAAGTTTCATCAGGATTTGATTTTGAAATGCTCAAAGACAAACGCATTAAAGCCAGGCGGCACGCTGCTCATACACCGCCCCGCTGAAAAAAAGCTTGATGAGAAAATCGGGGATCTGATTAGAACAGACCATCGTGTTTATGGCCGCTCAGAAGTAGATTTTTATTCTGTAAACAACAAATAATGATTATTTTACAATTGAAGCAAATATTAAATCTTTACAAGCTCCAAAAAATCCATAAAGTATGCAAATTCCATGAAAAATTTAAGGAAAGCATGAAATTTTATATCAAATTTCTCCAAAAATTGAATTTATCATGGTATATATGGTTAAACTTAACGAAAAAAAGCTTGATTTATTTCGATAATGCTGTATAATTTTTCTTGAGAGAAAGTTATGTATGATGATTTAAAAAAACTGATTGAAGAAAAAAAAACTGTTGACGGGTTTATCAAGGTTACAGAATCACCAACAAAAACTCTCACTTCTGAACAGAAAGCTATTTTAAATCGAAAAGGAAATGTGCTGTTCAATTCAGGCGATATCAACACTGCCAGACGTATTTGGCTGGCAACCGGTTATTCAGATGGATTGACACGTGTCGGCGATAGCTTTTTAAAAGCAGGAGATGAGCTCTCGGCGCTAAAATATTACTGGCTTGCTCATAATAAAAATAAGGCAATGCCGCTAATTGAAAAGACAGCCAACATGCTTTCAAGCTTATTGTCTGAAGAGGATTAAAGATATGGACAACTTAGAATCATTCGACATTCTTCCGCCTGATGAGCTTTCTGGAATTTCCACTACCGGAATGCCTAATAACAGAAACCCAGAAGCTGATTCTTTGCGTAATGAAATTGCAGAATTGTCAAAAGAAGGATATTTCTTCTTAAAAGGCGATAATATCTCTGCTGCAGTTGATTCTTTTAAAAAGATTCTTGCACTTGATGATAACAACAATTACGCGCTGGTTGGTCTTGGTGATTCTGCACGTAAGCAGCACAATTTTTCATTAGCAGCTGATTATTATAACCGCTGCCTGACTTACCACCCTTCAAACAATTATGCATTATTCGGTCTTGCTGACTGCTATAAAGCAATGCGGCAGTATCATAAAGCAATTGATATTTGGGAAAGATACCTTGCTCATGATGACCAGAACATTACAGTTTTGACACGTGTTGCTGATGCATACAGAAAAATCCGCGATTTCAAAAACTCAAAGGAGCTTTATCTTAAGGTTCTTGAAATGGAAAAAGACAACCCTTATGCGTTGATTGGTCTCGGTCATCTGCACTATGATTTCAAGGAATATGCTGATGCGCTTTATTACTGGATGCGCATGTACGAAATCGGTGATGATAAAGTTGACATAAGAGTTTTAACTTCTATTGGAAACTGTCACCGCAAACTTAAGACTTTTGAAAAAGGTGTTCCTTTCTTTGAAAGAGCACTTGAAATGGACGCAAATAATTTTTATGCGCTTTTCGGTCTTGCTGACTGTTACCGTGGTATGAACATGCAGGCACGTTCAATTGAATATTGGAACAAAATCCTTAAGAATGACCCGCACAACAAGGTTATTCTGACACGTGCCGGTGATGCCTATAGAACTTTGGGTGATTTCAAAACAGCAACAGAATACTATGAAAAAGCCCTGAATATTGAATTTGACCTTTATGCAGTTCTTGGTCTTGCGCTTTTAAGCAAGGCACAGGGAAATTATGATGATGCCATTGAAAGTTTAGCCCGTCTTGTTCAGGCAGATCCAAAAAATTACAGATTATATATTGATTTGGCAGACTGCTATGAAAAGAAAGGCAACAAAAAACAGGCTGTAGAAGTTTTGCAGAATTGTCAGCGTCAGGGTATACGTTCTCAGATTATAAATGAAACTCTTGCAAGACTTCAGCAGGATGCTTGATTTATATGCTGTCTTCAATTACAGGTCTTTTGCCTCAAGAAATTACAGAGAAGCTCGAACTTGACGCTTCATTCAGGGGCAGACAAATATTTAAATGGATTGCACAGGGAGCAGAAACTTTTGATGACATGACAAATCTTTCAAAAGATTTGCGCATCAGACTGAAAGAAGCTTCATCAGTCTACTCTACCCGCATAAAACAAACTTTAACTGACCCTGACGGAACTATTAAACTTCAGATTGAGCTGCACGACGGCCGCTTTGTTGAGACAGTGCTTTTGACGGATGCAGACGGCAGAAAAACCGCCTGTGTTTCTTGCCAGGCTGGCTGCGGAATGAACTGCGCTTTCTGTCAGACAGGAAGACTAGGCTTCGGCAGAAATCTTGAAGCCGGCGAAATTGTCGAGCAGTTTCTTCATCTTGAAAGAAAAGCCGGAAAGCTAGACAACATTGTCTTCATGGGCATGGGCGAACCTATGCTGAATCTTGATGCCATAAGAAAAACTATAGAAATACTTGGCTCTGAAAACGGCAGAAATCTTTCAAAAAGACGGATTACATTATCTACATCAGGCATTATCCCAGGAATTTATGATTTAGCTGATAACGGACCTGCTATCAGGCTTGCGGTTTCTCTGACAACAGCAAATGAAGAGCTTAGAAAGCAGCTGATGCCAGTAACAAAAGCCAATCCTCTTCAGGATTTAAGAAAAGCTATAAAGTATTATACTGAAAAAACAGGCATTCGCTGTACCTTAGAAGCAGCGCTGATGCATAATGTTAATACAAATGACCAGGCTGCAGACGAGCTTATAGCTTTTGCCCGGGGAATTGACGTGCATTTTAATTTGATTCCATGGAATCCTGTTGAATCTTTGCCGTTTAAAGAGCCTTCACGTCAGGAAGTTAATCATTTAATGGAAAGACTTGAAAAAGGCGGAATTTCTGCAACATTAAGAACACGGCGTGGAAGAAGTATTGGCGGTGCGTGCGGTCAGCTTGGAAAATCACAAGCTGAAGACGGTAAAAACTGAATTAATCTGATGAAAGCTGTAAATTAATTACAGCTTTCCCTTTCAGATATTCCAATTAGATTTTAAAGCAATTTTCTAAGTATTAATTAAGAACAGTAACACCCAGAGAAGAAATAGCGGCATTAATGGCATCTTCTATTCCGCCTACACTTTCATCAAAAGTAACTAAAACCTGGGCTTTCATAGCTGCTGCTTTACATGCAGAAACACCTGCTACTGCACCAACAGCAGAGTTTATAGCTGCTTCTTTGTCTTCCTCAAGACCTTCTACATAGATTTTCTTATCCATAATTAGTCCTTATATGTATTTTCAACTTTGTAATATACACTTTACCAGTAAATAAAATATATCATACTAAATAAAGTTTTACTACAATAAACAGAAAAAAAATGTATTCTTTTATGTAAAAAATCACTAGTTAATATTAGTGAAAAGATTATTAAATGTCCAAGAAGATATTTCAAGGGAATATGCTGATAATTTTCCGTTTATTTCAGTTTGAACTGAATAAGTCTCATTTGTGCCGTTTTTGATAAAGAAAAGCCTTATTATTTTTTGCGGAGTTTCAATCAGCACTATATGAGAAAAAACTGTTACATTACGGTTGTCTGCAAAGCCAGGCTGAATAACAGAACCTCTCGCAGTTATCATTTTATGCAGAAAAGCCTCAAGCTCTGTGCGGTTGTCTGGAAATACTGGAATGCTGTCAATTGAACAGCCTAAGACTTCGGTTTCGTTAAAAGCTGCATGCTCCGCCGGTAAAAGCAGCATGTCTGCCCATTTTTCAGCCTGTGTATGAATATACGGCACTAAATCAGATTCAGTCTCATAAATTGAAATTGATTTGCCTGTTCTAAAGCTGATTTTTGCGCCGTTATAATTCAGCCGTCCTGTAAACAATTCCAGAAGAATTGCTTTTGAGCTGTCTCTTACTTCAATGTAAAAAGCATTGCCGTCAAGATTATAATCTTTATAAAGAGAAGCATTGTCTGAAATATGATATACTTTTCGAATTGAAGAGAGCGTTTTTATAAAGTCTAAAATTTTATTG
Source organism: uncultured Spirochaetaceae bacterium (assembly GCA_902797925.1). GTDB lineage: Bacteria > Spirochaetota > Spirochaetia > Treponematales > Treponemataceae > UBA1240. Next base: position 1,255 of record CADBUT010000104.1, on the reverse strand, counting down.
CTGTTAAGCGGAAAAATCACATTCTCATTTTCAATTGAAGCACTGCCCCACCAGAAATTTTCCTTTTTGTAAAGAAAAACTTCAGATATGCCTGAACGCAGATAAATCTCGCTTACAGCGTCCTGATACTTTGGATTTAATAATGCTGTATCTTTGCCTGAAATTCCTTTTGTACCTGAAAAAAGAATTGTTCTTATAAAAAGCAGAACGCCTATTAGAATTGAACAAATCATAAGAAAAAAGATAGATTTTTTCCATTTTGCAGCTTTTATTTCTGTCATTTTTCAATTCCTTTTTAGTTGTTCCGCTTTTTCCTGTAAACAATGAAAGCTGCGCCTGTAATCGCAACAATAACAAGAGGCAGCACAAAGCAGAGCCAAACTGCTCTGCTTATTGCATAAGTCGCGCCTTCAAGATTCACAATCGAGTCAAGCGACGTTGTTCTTATACCCTTGTTCTTAATCTTCAAAAGCTCGTCTTCATTAGAAAGCCAGAGCAGAACTGAAACTACATAGTCCATGTTGTGCGGGCTGTTCGTGTATTCAATCATCCTTGACGGAGCATATTGGTCAGCAAGCACAAAAAGCCTTATATCGGGGCTGACCGCGGTTGTGTAATAGCCTTTTACGCTGCCTTCAAGTGTTGCGGCAAGATTAAACTGCGCCTTTTCGTCAAAAACTCTTGTTCTGTTGCGGAACGGATCTGTATCAAAAGGTTCCGGCATAACAGAAGCTTTTGTGCTTGTTTTGAGAACCGGCGTCAGTTTTGCACCGCTGTCCTCAAAAAGTTCTATCGGGTTTGCCCAATAAACTTCAAGTCCTGAATAGCCGCTGTTCAAAATTGATTTAGAAGCAAGCGAATGTCTGCCGGTAACAATCCAAAACGGATAGTTTATGTATTCGGTTTCAGAGCCGCCCTGCTTACCGCTCTGCATTTCTATTCTGTAATTGACTATATCAACCAAAAGTTCTTTTTTAATGGAAATGCCCCAGAAATTGAGCAAATCTGCCAATGAAGAATTTCCGTCAGGTTCGGCAACCCAGTCAGTATAGATATTCACATTATTTCTGCTTACAAAGAAAGCGGCGTTTCCGCCCTGCATAATGAAATTTTCAATTTCAAAGATGTTGTCTGGTTTTAGGTTTTTAGCCCCAAGCACAAGCAGCGGTATAGCAGAGTTTAAGCCTGCAAGCTCTTCAGGATAAACCTGCGTACAGATAAAACCCGCGCTTTCAAGCCACGGTACAAGGTATCT
>CADBUT010000103.1 GCA_902797925.1 uncultured Spirochaetaceae bacterium | reverse complement strand
AAGAAACTGCAACGGCGCAGACATATCCACAACTTGCGCAAAATCACCTTCCGGAATTGCGCCGCAGTTCATATCGATATAATCAAAAAGAGTTGCGTTTCCGCACTGCACGCCGTAAAAGCCAATTTGGTTTGCAATGCTTTCAAGCAGCTTAATCTTGTTGAAATGACAGATTAATCTTGAATTGTTGTCTTCTATTTCAGTTTTCATTTTATATCCTTTGCTGTGCAAAAACAGATTTATTTTTCTTCCATAAGCCTTTCGTCAAAGTCTTCTGCCCTGCCCGACCAGAAAATTTTTCCGTTTTTTATAAGAATTATTCTGTCGCTTACGGCTTTAGCTTCGTTAATGTCGTGCGTGACCATAATGCCGGTAAAACCAAAAGTTTTCTGCAGCTCTCTTATAAACTGTGCAAGTTTTTTGCGTAGCGGCGCATCTAAAGCAGACAAAGGTTCGTCAAAAAGCACAAGCTTCGGTTTCATTATCAGCGTTCTTGCAAGAGAAACCCTCTGCGCCTCTCCGCCGGAAAGTGTATCCGGGTAGCGCTTCTCAAAACCTTCAAGCCCAAAATCTTTAAGAAAAGCGGAAGCTTCTGCCCTCGCGGCTTTTTTGTTCATTCCGTTTGAAATTAAGCCATAAGCAACATTATCTTCAACACGAAGATGATTGAACAGTGTGTTTTTCTGAAAAACCATTCCGATTCTGCGCTTTGCCGGTTTTTCGCCGGTTATATCAACTCCGTCCAGAACAATTTTCTGATTTTTGCCCGGTTTGTCTAAACCGCAGATAAGGCGCAGCACTGTAGATTTGCCGCTTCCGCTTGGTCCGACAATCGAAGTCATTGTACCTTTTTCACATTCAAAAGAAACGTCAATAGTCACGCTGTCAAATGCTTCATGTAAGTTTTCTGCTGAAAAATACACTGCTAACCTCTCTTATTGTTTTTCAATTTTAAGCTGCTTAACGCAAAGAAAACAGCGCACAATGCGCCCAAAATTACACCGGCCGCACAGGCTTCGTTAAATCTATATGCGCCTGCGAATCTGTAGCAAAAAAGTGACAATGTATCAAATTTTGGAATTGCAAGCACTAAAGGCAGCGTAGTATCGCCTGCACTTAGCGCAAACGAAAAGCAGAACGCATTCAATATACCGGTGCTGCACACAGGCAGTATAACTCTGATTAATGTATCAAACCTGCTTTTTGAAATGAGCGCCGCACAGTCCAATGTTTCGTCCGGAATTTTTTCAACAAAGGGATAAATTATTCTGAAAGCAAGCGGCCAAGACAAAAAAGTTTGGGAAAGCACAAGACTTGCGGGTGTGCCGCGTCTTATCAGCAAAGTTATAAGAACACCGACAACTACGCTGGAAATTGACATAGGCAGCATCGGTATAATTTTCAGAATGATATTCGGTTTTTCGGTCTTATTTTCTGAAAAGCGTAGAATTACGGCGTACAGAAAACCGAAAAGTGTACAAAGAAAGCCGGTACAAGTTCCAACATAAACTGAAGATTTAAGTGACGGCAAAAAGCTTTTCGTTTTGAGAATCTGCCTGAAAGTTTCAAGCGTGAATCTGCTGCCTGTCTTAAGAGATGTAAATGCGTTAAAGACTATGCCGGCGAGCGGCAGCAAAAAGAAAACAAAGATCAGCAAAAATAGCAAGATAAAACCTGTAGTTTCGGCAAAACCCTTTATGGCCTTTCTTTCGTTGAAGCAGACAGAGTCAAGCTTTTTTAGACGTGAAGCGTTCCGTTCTATAAGAGTGTACAATATTGTCATAGCGCAGAGAATAAGCGTTTCTGTTATTGCAAGATATGCTACATTGTGAAAATCTAATGTGCCTCTGGCTGACTTGTAGATTTCAACTTCAAGGGTTGTGTTGCCTATGCCGCCGAAAAGCAGTACCAGAATAAAGCTGAGAAAGCAGTAAATAAACACAAGCATACATGAAGAAACTATAGACGGAATAAGCTGAAAAATTGTGACGGTTTTAAAAATTCTTGATTCAGACGCACCGAGAAGTCTTGCGCTTTCGGCTGTTTCAGACGGCAGTCTTTCCCATACATCGCTGACATTTTTCATTATAATCGGAAAATTGTAAAAGCCGTGGGCGATTACAAGACCTGCGAATGAATAAAGAATTTTTACGGGCGGTTTTTCAAGCCCAAAAATGAACATCAGAAAATGATTCAGACCGCCGTTCAAACCGAGAAAAGTGACATAGCCCAAGGCTATAATCAGAGGCGGCACACAAAATGGAACAGAAGAAAGCGATAAAAGGAATTTTCTGCCGGCAAATTTTCTGCGTCCGCAAAAAAATGCAGCAGAAAGCCCTATAAGCAGAGCTAATAATGTAGAACATGCTGCCTGAGTGAATGTAAACCAGACAACATGTAATAAGCGCAGCATTTTAGTTTTCCAAAATCTTCATGATTTCATCTACAGTCTTATCAAGAACGGCAGGGTCAACAGCCAGTGTTTTTGACGGAATCGGCGCCGCCTGTTCATAACATGCAGGAAGAGCGACAGCTTTGTTTACGGGGTTCATCCATTGTGTCAAAGGCATAACAGACTGGGCTTCTTCTGAAATCAGAAAATCTATGAACATTTCTGCGCCCTTTCTGTTTTTTGCGCCCTTCAATATGCCTGCGCCTTCAACCTGAATCGGGTGGCCCTGCTCAAAAACCGGAGCAATGTAGCGGTCAGTGTTGTCGTACTCGATATGGCTTGCAGGGCTTGTTGTGTAGCTTATAACAAGCGGAGCCTCACCCTTTTTGAAAAGCCCGTAGCCAGAGCTCCAGCCCGGCGCCATTGTAAGAATATTCGGTTTAAGTGCCTTCCAATAATCTGCGGTTTTATCGCCGTAAATTGCGGCTGTCCAAGTTACAAAACCAAGCCCCGGTGTAGAAGTGCGTGGATCCATCAAAATGATTTTCTTCTCATAAACAGGGTTAAGCAAATCTTCAAGGCTTTTCGGACACGGGACATCAGAAAGCGTATCATAAATCATTGCAAAGTGGCTGTAATCATAAGGCGTAAGCGTCCAGTTTTTGCCAAGCTGAAGTCTGATTTCATCTGAAATGATTTTATCTGCATCAGCCGGTTTGTAAGACACAAGAATTCCTGCTTTTTCTGCTTTTTGCGCGATATTATTGTCAAGCCCGAGAATTACATCAGCCTGAACGTCATTTTTTTCTAAAACAGCGCGGCTCAAAACTTGAACAGCATCGCCACAGTCAACAAATGTAAGCTCAAGACCAGTCTTCTCTTCAAAGAGCTTTTCAATTTCCGGCCCTGCACCCCACTCGCTTACAAAACTGTCGTAAGTGTAAACAACAACTTCTTTTAAGCGGCTTTCGTCAGCAGCTTTTTTAGAGCAGCCCGAAAAAACTGCCAGAATCAATAAAATAAATGGAATAAATTTAATAGAAGATTTAAACATTATCTTCCCTCCGTCGGCATTACCCGGATCAGGTTGGAATTCTATACAGAATTCTATGGGTATAATCTCAGCCGTAAAAACAGCACCCCCAATATACGTGTTCGAAAACTAACCGAGTCTCCGAACAGGTCGAATATGTTGAATTAAAATAGCACAAACAATAATTGTGTGCAATTGCAGAAGTGCAATTCTGTTCCGCACAGAATATTTTACACAATCACAAAATATCATGTTAGAATATTGAACAGGAGGTTTTATGATTTCACCTGTTCTTTTTGTAATTGCCGTTATTGGAATAATAATTCAGGCATTTTTTATCGCCGTTGAGCATAAAGAAAAATATGTTCCAGCCGTTGTGCTTAAAGGGCTTGCCTCGCTTTGCTTTGTAATCATAGGCTTTGCAGGTTATATGAGCTGCACAGGTGACCAGGCTTACGAAAGCTTTGCCAAAAAGATTTTTATTGCACTTATCCTCGGTATGGCAGGCGATATTCTTTTGAATCTTCGTTTTGTCTTTGATAAAATCGGACAGAAAGTGTTTTTAGCCGGAATCGCGGCTTTTCTTGCAGGTCACATTCTTTATCTTGCAGCACTTATTCCGCAGGCCGAAAATCTCTGGGGCTGTGTTGCAACCGGTGCTGTAATAGCCGCTGCCCTGCTCGCCTATATCTTTTTAACAATGGAAGTAAAACCGGCATTCAAGATTTTCGGTATCTTCTATCTTGGAGCAGTCATCATAATGACAGCTATTGCAGGCGGTATTGTAATAGCAAAACCTTCGGTTCACAACATAATGTATGCAGCCGGTGCCGTATTATTTACACTTTCAGATATAGTGCTTATTTTCAACACTTTCAGCGGTACTACAAGATTCCCGCTGCGTATAACCAATCTTTCGCTTTATTACATTGGTCAGCTGCTTATTGCATTCTGCCTTTTCTTTAAATGAACATGACAGAACAGCGGAAGACAGCAGAATACATTATAAGTGAATCTATCAAGGCTGTTCTGCCAGAGACTGCTGTAAAAACAGCAATGGAAAAACTGCCGCCGGTTGAAGGACATATTTATCTTGCAGCTATTGGAAAAGCTGCATGGAATATGGCCTCTGCTGCGGCGGCGTGTCTTGGGGACAGACTTTATGAAGGAATTGTCATAACGAAATACGGACATTCAAAAGGCAATATTCCGCGGACAAGAATCTTTGAAGCAGGTCATCCTGTGCCAGATACGAACACTTACGCCGCCACAAAAGAAGCCTTACTTATGACACAACACCTTACAGAAAAAGACTTAGTTCTTTTTCTTGTTTCAGGCGGCGGTTCAGCCCTATTTGAAAGCCCTGCAATAAACCCTGATGAACTTGAAACCATAACAAAAGAACTGCTGTCATGCGGAGCTTCAATACAGGAAATAAACACAATAAGAAAGCATCTCTCAAAAGTTAAGGGCGGAAGATTTGCCAGACACTGTGCTCCTGCAAAAGTTTTTGCGGTTGTGCTTTCAGATGTTATCGGCAATCCGCTTGATGTAATAGCTTCAGGTCCCGCATACCCGGACGAAAGCACCTCTGAACAGGCACTTTCTATTGCCGGAAAATACAAGCTGACAATTTCTGAAGCAGCAAAAAAAACGCTTGCTGACGAAACCCCGAAAGTTCTTGATAACGTAACAACCGAGATTACAGGCAGTGTCAGCCAGCTTGTTCAAGCTGCGGCAGAAGCTGCCGGACAAAAAGGTTATTCGTCTTTAATTCTTGCGGATACCGTAGACTGCGAAGCATGCGAGGCCGGAAAAATGGCGGCGTCTATTGCCCGTTTTTATGCATCTGACAGCAAAGAAACTGCCGTAATTTTTGGCGGAGAAACTGTAGTTCATCTAAAAGGAAAAGGCCTCGGCGGCAGGAATCAGGAACTTGCTGTTGCCGCTGCCGAAGGCATAAGCGGACTTAAAAATGCCGCTGTCTTTTCAATAGGTTCGGACGGAACAGACGGACCTACAGATGCAGCAGGCGGCTACGTTGACGGCAGCACAAAAGACAAACTGCTGAAAAAAGGTATTTCCATTTATAATGTGCTTTCTGAAAATGATGCTTATCATGCGCTTAAAGCCTGTGACGGCCTAATCAAAACAGGCCCTACTGGCACAAACGTAAATGATGTTACAGTAATATTGATCAACTGATAAAAGCAGACTGTATGGCAGAAGACAGAAACGCAATTATTTGATGATTATGCAGTTTCGGCCGCTTTGTTTAGCTTCATACATCGCCTGATCTACACGGTCAAAGACGATGCTTGTGGTGTCACCTTTCTTCAGTTCTGTAAGACCGATGCTGCATGTAAGATTTCCGACTTTTTCAAAATCTTCGCTGGCAATCAAATCTTTCAGAAGCTTTGCAAGAAATTTAGTCTTTTCCATGTTCATGTCATAGCAGACGCAGACAAATTCTTCGCCGCCCCACCGGCCGATTTTAATATCATAATCTTTTATAAGGCTGACAATTGCATCGACAAACTGCTTGAGAACAATATCGCCGGTAGAATGTCCGAAACGGTCATTCACAGTCTTGAAATAATCAATATCAATCATCATATAAGAAACTGACTTGCCGGTTGAATTGAACAATTCAATTGAGTTATTTATTTCAGTTTCAATTCTTCCGTGATTGAAAATTGAAGTAAGGGCGTCTTTTGAAGCAAGTTCCTCGTATTTCTTCAATGTATCAAAAAGCTTGATTGAATTTTCATGAATATTCTGAACCATAAATACGAATCTGAAATCATCTTCGTTAGTTGTGTTTGCGCGGCTGAAAATCAGCTTGACCCAGATAAACACACCTTTCAGGTTTTTCATCTGGCAGTCAAAAGAGGTTGTTCTGCCCGGCACAAGATTTTTCTTAAGATATTCAGGGTCGGTGCGCTCAAGGAACAGCTTCTGGTCTTCAGGCCAAATCATGTTCACAATCATCATGCGCCATGTTGTATATTTGACGTCATAATTTTGCGGGTTACTTGAAATTTCAGTTACATTGATACTGTATGCAATATCTTTAATGAGATCCACATACATAGAAAAAAGGAATGTGCTTTGAATTGTGTCAATCTTTCTGTCTGTAAAGATTTCACGGAGATATTCGCTGTTATCAAGCTCATCAAGGATGAACATGTAATTATTTCCGTCTTCATCAAGAGGATAAATTGAAATCTGAATCAGATGGATTTTATCTTCAAAAGACAGCTTTATCCGGTCAACATACTTTCCTTTAAATTGACCGATCATCGGAATAAAGACATGATAATCGTCAGCAATCTTGTTTTCGCTATCGTTAAAATGAAACCACAGTTTTTCAGCAAGATTTTTATAATTGCCTTCAGATTCTAAAAAATTTTCAAAAAGACCTTCTTTTTTTATTGTGCGGTAACTGTCATTCTTAGCATCAACAATAAGTATCGCGTCAATCTCTGTGAATAGTAAATCTGAAACATATTCCTTTGTATAGCTGTTCATATTCACTATTATTACACCTGCTTGCAAAGTTTTCAACTTTTTTTCTTCAGTCAAGTGATTTTTTTCATGCCTGTTACGGAACACTTAAAAAAGGGCTCGTCTAAAAATATTGTCATTCCGAACCAAGTTTGGAATGACAATATACACTTATTGGCTAGCTCTCTGCTCAAATTCAAGCTATTTCTTGAAACGAATCATTATGTCTTCGTCGTAATATGTACCGTTGTCAAGCTTGAGCGCATGAAGGTTCTGGCCTGTCTTTTCAAAGCCCATCTTCTTATAAAGTGCAATTGCGCGCTCGTTGCAGCTTACAACTTCAAGCTCCGTCTGCTCGTAGCCGATTTTATCCGCCTGCTCAAGAATATAGCCCATAAGTGCAGAGCCGATACCGTTGTTCCAGAATTCCTTTGTCAGCGCAATCGCAACAGAAGCGCGGTGCAGCATTTTGCGTTTAAACCCTTTCGGGCTCAAGTCACAGTTTCCGGCAATTTTGCCTTCAACGTCAGCAACCATCATGATTCTGCCCTGCTGATTAAGGCAGTCTGTCAGAATCTGCTTCTCTTGTTCAAGCGTGTAATTCACTTCATCAGGGTAGCGCAAGACAAATTCAGTGTCTTCTGAAGTCTTGTAAAGGTAATCAAGCATCTGCTCTGCATCTTCTGCAGTTGCATTTCTCAAAGTGCATTTTCTTCCGTCTTTGAGCGTCACGGTTTTCGGTTCTACGAGCATAGAATCTCCTTAAATAAGTAATACACGCATATTAAAGAAACTGAAACCGCTGTTCAATAAAGTTGCAGTTTAACCTACATCGTTACAAGCTCGTACTGACGGGTGCCGATGCCGATTTTTTCGGCGTGTTCCAGCGTTTCTTTCCAGCGGATGTTCGGGTTTGAGTCTAGGAAGTGGTCGTGGTGATGATGCCAGTCCGGCTTTGCAAGGTTGTCTGAAAGCTGAGAATTCGGCATCGGCTCAGATTTGAGGCACGCGTCAACGCAAGCCTGATCAAGCGCAACCGGGTCAAACGACGCGAACATGCCTACATCCGGCAGAATCGGCGCATCGTTTTCGCCGTGGCAGTCGCAGTTCGGTGAAATGTCGCAGACAAGGCTTATATGAAAGCTCGGCCGGCCGTGTACAACAGCTTTTGTGTATTCGGCAATCTTGCAGCCGAGAATCTCGTTCGCGTTGCTGTTCGGGTTGTAGATTGCATCAAACGAACATGCACCGATGCAGCGGCCGCAGCCTTTGCACAAGTCTTGGTTAATGAATGCCTTGCCTGAATCATACGAAATTGCGTCAGAGCCGCACTCTTTTGCGCAGCGCCTGCAGTTTTTGCAAAGCTCCTGGTTTACCACAGGCTTGCCCTGATTGTGCTGGTGCATTTTTCCGGCGCGGCTGCCGCAGCCCATGCCGAGGTTCTTGAGCGCACCGCCAAAACCTGTCGCTTCGTGCCCCTTAAAGTGGTTGAGCGAAATAACGATGTCAGCATCCATAACGGCACGGCCGATATAAGCTTCTTTGCAATATTCCGCGCCCTCAACAGGCACAATCACATCGTCTGTGCCGCGCAAGCCGTCTGCAATAATAACGTGACAGCCTGTCGTAATTTCGTTGAAGCCGTTTTCCTGTGCGCAGCTCAAATGATCAAGTGCGTTCTTTCTTGAGCCTGGGTAAAGCGTGTTGCAGTCTGTCAAAAACGGCTTGCCGCCACATTCCTTTACGATGTCGGCTACGGCCTTTGCATAATTCGGGCGAAGATACGCCACGTTGCCAAGCTCGCCAAAGTGAATCTTGATTGCGACAAACTTATTCTGCATGTCAATCGAAGTAATGCCTGCTTTGCGGCAAAGCCGCTTCAGTTTTTCAGGCATACTTGTGCCGTTATAATTTGTTCTGAAATCAGTGAAATATACTTTTGATTTTTCCATGATGCGCTCCTGTTTTTTTCATTTGCTCCTGTTTCAGATTGTAAAACGGTTTTACCAAATTGAACAGCTGAAAAATTAAAAAAGAAATTGATATAACATATTATTAATCAGCAAACTTCAAGAAATACAGCAATCCACATGATACAGCTAACGCCAGAAACAAAAAAAAGAGGCTGTCCAAAGTATCGGACAGCCCCACTCTGTAAGCAAAAAATGATTGTTCAGTTGTTTTCCATATTAGAATACGGCAACAACTTCGCCGTTCGGATATTTTTCTGAAAGGTATTTCTTAACCTTGTCAGACTGCAAAGCCTTTACAAGAGCCTTGATTTCTTCTCTGTTTTCGTTACCAGCCTTTACAGCGATAATGTTTACATAAGGAGAAGAAGAACCTTCAACAAAAAGACCGTCTTTCTTTGCGCTCAAACCTGCCGGAAGAGCGTAGTTGCCGTTGATAACAGCACCGCCGACATCGTTGAGAGTTCTCGGCAATGTTGCAGCGTCAATTTCCTTGAACTTGAGCTTGAGCGGGTTCTTTACAATGTCGATTGGTGTCGCATTGATTCCAACACCAGCTTTCAAAGTGATCAGACCTGCTTCCTGCAAAAGAAGAAGTGCACGTGCTTCGTTTGTCGGGTCGTTAGGAATTGCAATAACTGACTTCTTTTTGATGTCGCTTATTGACTTGAACTTGTTTGAGTAAAGAGCAAACGGCTCAACGTGAATACCGCCGGCATTAACAAGGTGAAAACCCTTCTCTTTATTGAAAGATTCCATGTAAGGAATGTGCTGGTCATAGTTTGCGTCAATATCACCTGCTTCGAGAACTTCGTTCAAAGTCGGGTAATCTGTCATCTCGATAACCTGAAGGTCGATGCCCTGTTCTTTGAGGTCATCTTTAATCAGGTTGAGAATATCTGCATGAGGTTCTGGAGTTGCACCAACTTTAAGAACTTTCTGTGCAAATACTGATGCTGCAAGAAGCAAAACTGCAGCAATGGCAATAATCTTTTTCATAGTTTTTCTCCTATATTGTTGTATTCAACTTCAGTAGTTACCTACTGGGTTAGTATGTAATTAGGTATACATTTTATTTAAAATTATGTCAACTACCTTTTTGAAAGCATTTTATTTGTTATCTTCGTTCCGGTAAACTGAATAAGCGCAACCATAATGATAATTACGATAACAGCAGAAATCATTATGTCTGTGCGGAATCTCTGGTAGCCGTAGCGGATTGCGAGGTCGCCCAAACCGCCGCCGCCCAAAGTGCCTGCCATTGCAGAATAGCTTACAAGATTGATGACCGTAAGTGTAATGCCGGAAACAACAGACGGCATAGATTCAGGTACTAAAACCTTGTAGATTATCTGCCAGTTTGTAGAACCCATTGCCCGCGCTGCCTGCACAACACCAGGGTCTACCTCGTTAAGCGCAGTTTCTGTAATTCTAGCTACAAAAGGCGCGGCGGCTATAGACAGCGGAATGATTGTGGCAAGCGTGCCGACAGCCGTACCCAAAATAAGGCGTGTAAGCGGCAGAAGCACAATCATCAGAATTACAAACGGAAACGAGCGCAGTACATCTATAATGCGGCTCAACACAAGATTAAAACCGGCTTTCGGCGTGATTCCGTATTTATTTGTAATGTTCAGAAGAACGCCGAGCGGAAAACCGATTAAAACCGCAAAAAATGTAGAACAAAAAACCATCAAAAGTGTCTCTAATGTAGAAGTTCCGACTAAAACTAAAATCTGCTGCATCCTGTCCCCCTATTTTTTCTGCACACGAACGTTATTTTCTGAAAGCCATGCAACCGCCTTAGCGACAGCAGCTTCTTCACCTGAAATATCGGCTTCCATATAGCCAACGTCTTCGTCAGGCAGATGCGCAATACCGGCTGCAAGAATATTGAAGCACACATCAAATTCTTTTGCCATTCTGCACAAAACAGGCTCGCCGGTTGCACTTCCCAAAAAGTGAAGAAGATACGAGCCCTTCTTTTCTGTCCACTTTACAATGCCGTCTTTAGCATCAGAAGAACTGAGCGAAATATTTTTGATAAAATCGCGGGTTGTCTCTGTCTTTGGATTTGTAAAAATATCCTTGACTTT
>CADBUT010000102.1 GCA_902797925.1 uncultured Spirochaetaceae bacterium | reverse complement strand
TAACAGTAATAAGACCTTCGCGTTTTGCTTTTTTGCTTGCTTTTTGTGTGGCTGTATTAGGTTTGAATTGCGGATTTTGCTTTATCAAGAGTGTAATGACAGAAGGTTTGACTTCAGAAGCTTTAGTCGATTTGTTCTTTCCAATTTTGCCGGCATTGTTAATTGCTCTTTTTATTAATTATTGCATTTTTGGGCAGAAGATTGTCATAAAAAACAATGAAATGCTTGTGTATTCATGGAACAGACCGAAATGGATTTTTAATCTTGCATCTGAAAACAAGGCAGAATACGGTTTTTATTATAAAGAATGGCCGCATAATAGAAAAATTCCATCTATTCAGGTTAAGACTGAAAGCGGAAAAACTTGCTTTCCTATTCATTGGTATTCAACAAAACAGATGCGCACGGTTCTCTTTACACTGAATAATTCTACAAATAATAAGTTTTATGATACGCGGCTGCAAGGGCAAGAAAAGTATCTTATGCATGAAAGCCTTGTAATGGCGGTGTGCCCGAAAGAAAGCAGAAAACGCAATCATTGCGAATTTTGCCGGACAGAGTTTGGCTGTGAAGGCGGGGTAGAAAGAGGCTATGCGAGCAAAGACCGCCGCCGCTGGATTTGCGAGAAATGCTTTGAAGATTTCAAAGACATGTTTCACTTTAGGGTAATCCAAAATAGAAAATCAGACCGAATCAAAGACTGAAAAGAGCCGCTTACATAATCTGTGTAAGCGGCTTATTTCGCTATCGGGGTTGGCGTAAGTGTGTAGCCGAGTGAATGAAGTATGTTCCAGACTGTAGAAAAAGCGGGGTTGCCGTCCGGTGATAGAGCTTTATAAAGACCTTCTCTTGTAATTCCGGCTTCTTTGGCTGTTTTTGTCATTCCTCTTGCTCTTGCCACATCGCTTATCGCTTTCAGCAATTCTTCCTGTGTTCCGTCTTTTGCAACCAGCTCAAGATAATCCTTTCGGAGTTCTTCTGTATCAAGATATTCAGCAACATCAAATTTCGTGGTTTCCAACATTTCAAGCCTCCTTAGCCATTTCTTTAGCGGTCTTTATGTCATTGTCTTGTGTGGATTTATCACCGCCTACAAGCAATATTACAATTTTGTTGTCTTTATTAGTGAAGTAAATTCTATAACCTTTGCCGGTATCAACTCTTAATTCAAAAACTCCATCGCCTACAGATTTTGAATCACCAAAATTACCGTTTTCCAGCCTTACAAGCCGTCTTGCTATGGCAACTTTTGCAATGTTGTCTTTGAGTTTGGCATACCATCTGGCAAATATTTTCGTCTGCCTCACTTCATAAATCATAATTATATTGTAAACCATAGTTCACGCTATGTAAATAGAGAATAATCTGTGTAAGCGGTGCGCTCAAGAACTGTGCTTTTTTTGCTTATTTTGTTGCGTTTTTTCATATCAAAATTTTTTCACATTTTATGTCTTTCACTCTTCGTTGACATTCCGTTTGAAAAATGCTGAAATGTGCAAAAGCGGAGGTTTGTACAATGGCAGAAGCTCGGAAAATAACAGTGCTTGATTCTACACTTCGGGATGGTGCGCAAGGCGAGGGTATCAGTTTTTCGGTGCAGGACAAGATTCATATTGTACAGACGCTCGACGCGCTGGGCATTGACCTTATAGAAGCCGGAAACCCTGATTCAAATCCGAAAGACTTGGAGTTTTTTCAGCTGGCGCAGAAGCTTGAGCTTAAACATTCAAAGCTTGCCGCGTTCGGCTCAACGCGGCGCAAGGACATGAAGCCGAAGGAAGACAGGCAGCTTCAGAGCCTGCTTGCCGCAGAAACTGAAAACGTTGTGGTTTTCGGCAAATCTTGGGATTTTCAGGTTACGGACATTCTGAAGACAAGTCTTGAAGACAACCTTGCCATGATAGAAGAAACCATGCAGTTTCTTGCAGCCGCCGGAAGGACAGTGCATTTTGATGCGGAGCATTTTTTTGCAGGCTGGAACGGCAACAAAGAATATGCGCTCAAAACACTTGAGGCGGCAGCGCGCGGCGGTGCGGCTTCAATTACACTCTGCGACACAAAGGGCGGCTCGATGCCGCTTGAAATTTTGTCAATAACAAAAGAAGTTGTGACCTTTGTCAACGATTTTTGCCGCCGCAATTCACTTCCGCAGATTCAGATTGGAATACACACGCACAACGACTGCGGCCTTGCCGTGGCGAACACGCTCATGGCGGTTGAAGGCGGCGTTTCTCTGGTTCAGGGCGTGCTGCTCGGTTTTGGCGAGCGCACCGGCAACGCGAACCTTTCGACCGTGATTGCTGACCTTGAGCTTAAGCGCGGAATGAAGTGCTTGCCCGAAGGCAAGATTGCCGGGCTTACGCCGACGGTGCGCCGCATAGCAGAAATTGCGAACATCAGCCTTGACAACGGCATGCCGTATGTCGGCACGAACGCATTTGCGCATAAAGCCGGAATGCATATCGATGCGGTAACGAAAAACCCGGCTTCTTATGAGCATGTGCCACCCGAAAGCGTGGGCAACGAGCGCGTCTTCTTGATGAGCGAAGTAGCCGGCCGTTCGCTTATAATCGAAAAAATCCGCAAATTTGATGCGGACATAACGAAAAGCTCGCCTGTGGTTACGGAAATCGTGAACAAGGTAAAGCAGCTTGAGCATGACGGCTACAAATTCGAGGGCGCAGACGGCAGCTTTGAGCTTTTGGTGCGGAAGATAATCGGCAAATACCAGCCGTTCTTCAAACTGCATTATTACAAGACTATGGGCGAGCAGTCTATGCACAACGGCGCGGCATGTTCGTTTGCGCAGATTAAAATCGAAGTAGACAACCAGATTGAGATAACGGCAGGCGAGGGTGCTGGCCCTGTGCACGCGCTCGACACCGCACTCAGAAAGGCGCTTGAACGCTTTTACCCGAATGTCTCAATGATTAGACTCACCGACTACAAGGTGCGCGTTTTAGACTCGCAGAGCGCAACCGCTTCAAAAGTCCGCGTCTTAATCGAAAGCTCAGACAGCACCGAAGACTGGACAACAGTCGGCGTTTCAACCGACATCATCGAAGCCTCATGGCTCGCGCTTGTAGACTCAATCGAATACAAGCTTATAAAAGACTTCGAGCGTAAGTACAAGAAATTCCTATAAAGATGGCGCATAACCCGCAAGTCAGTGCAAAATATTGGAGAAAAGATATGAAAAAATTAGTTTCATCGATAATTTTGATTTTGTTGTGCTCGTTTTTTGTTTTTGCTGATGAACTAAGGAGTGTCGTTCTTTCTGGAACTGATGAAGAGCCTACAGCTTTTATCTGCTACAATAATGAAGAAGCTTTTTTAATTCTTCCTTATGTGGGTGAATATGCAAAACTTGATAAATCTGTCTTTTTTGTTGATAAAGATGGATATTTGAAATTTAATTATAAGAATAAAAAAGTAACTATTGTTGACAGTGATATAAATATGTTTGTATTTAATTTTTCTCAATTTAAAATTGATGGGAAAATACAGTATCCTGAAAGTGACAATTCAGGATTTCCTTTAGCTGCTGCAAAAAATTTAAAAGAAATCACCGCTTCTTCTTTTTTAACTGAAAAAATTAATGGACGGGAAGTAAAATATTCCCCAGACAATCTTTATAAAGGTATTATTTATCTTGACCGTGTTTATTCTTGGAATTGGGAACATTTGCCATGGGTTGAAGGTGCAGCAGGAAACGGAACCGGAGAAACAATTACTATCGAATATAATTCACCTGTAATTGGTTTTTCGATTTTAAATGGTTATGTTGAAGAACAGAACTTAAAGCTTTATAAAGAAAATTCGCGTCTCAAAGAAATCGAAATTGAAAATCTTGAAACGGGCAAAAAACAGACTGCAGAATTTGAAGACCGTGTTTATTTCAAATACATTCCGCTTGATGAACCGGCAGAAAAAATTAAGATTACAATAAAAGATGTATATGCCGGTTCAAAATATTCGGATACATGCGTTACAGCAGTTCATGGCCATTGTTATATGGATGAGAGTTATTTGAAAACTTATTTTGAAAACAATAAAAAAGACTGGCATTTAGAAAGCCAGGAAACAGTGCTCAACGATTGCTTTTCTGGAATGGATTTGTGGAAAAATAAGTATAAAATTTCTAGTCCTGAGGATGAACGATAACACAGATTACCGGTTCATTCGCAGCGAAGCTTCGAGCGCGCCCGGCAATGACAAAGCTGCAAAGCTTTTTTACGAAGCAAGCTTATAATAAAGATAAATCCCCAAAAGCGGAGAATAATCGATTTCATTTGTGCACACGGGATTCCTAAGGGCAGAGTTCTTTTCGTATAAGCTTATTCTATGGTTGAAGATTATTCGGCGAAAACCGGGTTTGCGATTGGGCTTTAGCTACAAAATAAACAGCTTCGGCAAACCCTGCTAGTTTTCGTAGAACGAAAACTAGCAATAGCCATGTACAAAAAGCAAAAACCGGCAGCCTTTGTACATGACTCCGATTCTTAGTTAATCCGGGGTTTTTAGGGGCAGAGCCCCTGAACGTTGCTGGAAAAAAGAGGGGTTTTAGGGGAGAAAAGAACCCGCTTACGAGTAGAGGTTCTTGTCTCCCCTAAAAAGTTCCGACGCTTACAAGCGTCAAGTTGCGTCACTTTCAAGTGTCAGATAAATCTTTGTGGCGGTGTAACAACCCACAGCGCACGCAAGGTTTTGTCGCTTGTGTTTGTAAGCACGTGCGGAGACGAAGCCGCAAAAGAAACGCTGTCGCCTTCGTTAAGCGTGTACGATGCAGTTTCATACTGAAGCGTAGCCGTGCCTTCCATTATGTAGCCGAATTCTCTGCCGGGGTGGCCATAAGAGCCGCGGTGAGTCTGCGACTTGGGCGGAATCGTTATGATATAAGACTCAAGCGCATGGTGGCCGTCGCTTTCGGCTGGCTGCGTAATCTCTTCATAAGTTACATCAGCTTCTGCAATCTTGCGCCTGTTACCGGCCGTAATTACGCGCACCGGCCGTGAAGGGCGGTATTCTTCAAAAAGATATTCAAGACTGATGTCGAGCACATCGGCGAGTGCAAGCAGCGTGTCTATTGCAGGTGAAACCTTATTGCGTTCAATTTGCGAGACAAGGCTTTCGCTCACGCCGGCCTGCTGCGCGACAACTTTCAGAGTAAGGCCTTTTCTTTCGCGTACTTGTCTTAGTTTTTCGCCGAAGCGGAACGGTTTTTTATTTTGTGCATTATCTTGCATAAGCGTCTTTGTGTTGTTTTTCCTTGTTTTGTTCAAGAATGAACTTAACGAAATGGTCTTCAAGCGTCTTGTGCGGGCCTTCCTTGTTCATTCTGGTTCTGGCGCGCGCGTTGTCGCGTCTGATTGTATAGCGCAGGTAGAAGTTGCGCGGGTCAAATTCAATGTCAACCGGAATATGCTCGCCGAGCAAAGCGTAAACATCATCGCGGCTTATTGAAAGATATTTCTGTTCCTTGATTTTTTCCTTGAGAAGATTAATCTGCTCAAATGAAAGCCCGAAGAGGAATTCCTCAAGCGCTTTTGAAACATCGGGGTCTTCAAGCCTGTTCTTGATGAACGAAGTCCATTGCTCGTCAAGCTCAATCGTAAGGCGCAGAAGCTCGCTCGTGCCGACCATCGTGCCGAAAGCCGGAACAATCTTGTCTCTGGCAAGCCATACGGCTTCAAGAACCGGCGCAATGTCGGCTACAGTCTGGTCGCTTCGGTGTTCCCAAAGTATGATGAGAGAGGTTGCAATCTGTTCGCGTATATCAAGCGAAATCGAAGTGTCTTCAAGCAGAGAAAGGTAAACGTCTTCCGCCATAATCGTGAACATAATTGCAAGCGTTGCTGAGCGCAGCTGCTCAAGCTCAACGCGCGGAAAATGCTGGTTTCTTGCCGTCTTGGAAATTGCAACGAATGTGTGGAATTTGGCCACAAGGAAGCCTTTACCGAGAATGGCTTTTGTGGGCAGATGAAGCATTCTGTCTCCGTTGCGGAAGTCGAGCAGCGCGTGTATGAGCGATTCCTGTGTGCGCACTTCCTGGCCGGCAATAACTTGCCGTTGCATCAAAGAAGGGAAGCGCGCGATTGTGGCCGTAAGGCGCTCAAGGTCGCTTATGCGCGCGGCAAGGTTTTCAAGCGCTTCCGGGGCGGTGGTTCTAAGCCGGTCAAAAACCATGTTGACAAGCTTGCGCTCTTTCGGCGTAAGTATAATAATGTTGGTATTATACTCATCAATTTTTTGAGCGTACTGTTCGTCTTCAAAAAATTCATCGAGAGCAACAGGTGTAAATACTATTTCTTCTTTGTTTTCTGAAAGTTCCACAACTCAAAATTGTATCATAAAAGTGATTTCAAGAAAAGACAAAAAAAGCCTGCAACGCGTTGTGCAGGCACTTGTTTTATGCAGAAAATATCACCAGAAAGCAGCTGTGTTTTCTTCCTCTTCTTCTTCCTGCTGCTGCTTGGCTTTTTCTTTTTTAGAAAGCTTTCTGTTCTTTTTGTCGCCGTTATACTTGTATTCATTGTTAAGGCGTGCAAGATCGTTTCTGGCAAGAACAAGATATTTGCCCGGCAAAGACTCGTATGTTGAATCGTAAATGTTGATGATGTCTTCGTATAAAGGTTTTGCATCTGCGTATTTACGAGCCTTTAATTTTATATGGGCAATTTCAAATTCTGCAATGACTCTGTAGTTTGTGTCTGAACCATACTGGTCGAGAAGCCTGTTGTACATAATCTCTGCAGCGTTTGTTTTGCCTGCATCAGAATATTGCTGGGCTTTTATAATCATGTCCTCTGGTCCGACTTCTTCATCAATATCTTTTGGAAGTGTATTGCATGAGATAAAAACTAAACTTAAAAGAAAAATAATTGCTAAATAAACTGACTTTGTAATTTTCATGGAGTAAGTCTACCATGCACCGCCACAAGATTCAATAGAACTGCCTCAAAAAATACGTTTGTTTATTCCGATATTAGATATTATAATATCAGTGCAATATTCAAAAAATGTTATGAAATTAAGCTGTTTGTGGTAATTTTATACAAAGATATTGCATAAATATACATTTTATGCAAAAATAATCGGTGAATCCGATTGTTTTGCTTACCGGCTGAAGCCGGCTCTGTTAAGGAGGGATTATGATACACGTAGGAATTATTGGTGCAACCGGTTATGTAGGTGCAGAATTGGTTCGTTTACTTGCCCGTCATCCGAAAGTAAAACGATTGAATTTGAGCTCTGTCAGTTTTGAAGGTCAGCAGATGCAGGACGTGTATCCGAATCTTGCCGGCTGTATAGATATAAAGCTTGTCAACGCGGATTCTATTGTAAGCGAGTCTGATATTGTTTTTACTGCGCTGCCTCATGGTGTCGCTGAAAAATATGCGGATGAATGTATTAAAAAAGGAAAGAAGCTTATCGACATGTCTGCTGATTTCCGTTTTGACGATGATGAGGCTACGTTTACAAAATGGTACAAAGAAAGCTGGAAATATCCGGCTGTTCATGCTGAATCTGTATACGGCTTGCCGGAAATGAACCGCAAGAAAATTGCGAAAGCCCGCATAATCGGAAACCCTGGCTGCTACGTTACTTCTGCAACGCTTGCGCT
>CADBUT010000101.1 GCA_902797925.1 uncultured Spirochaetaceae bacterium | reverse complement strand
ACAATCTGACCTGTAGCAAGATCCTTGTATTCGCAGAATACGCTCAAACCTTCGTCGCGCGCAAACTGCTTGTCTGCATTAACAGCGTATTTCATCGAGATTGTGTAGAACAAATCGCCTGTTCCGTTCTTGGTGAACTCAACAGGAATTTCTTTGTCCTTCGGCAAGCCCTTGACTGGCTCTTCTGTCAAAGCAGCGGTCTTTTCTACAGGGTCTGCACCCAAGCCCTTGAATTTGCCGTCAACAAACTTCTTGCCGTTTATCAAAGCTTCTGCCGTAAAGTTCGTGTCTTCAAGATTGTTCGCCTTGATGTAAGTAGCAAACGCATCAAGAACACGCGCTGTTGTGGCGGTTGACTTCCAGTAGCCGTGAGAAGCACGCTGAAGCTGCAAAAGCTGGTAAACAAGGCGGCCTACGTTGTCATTTTCAGGGTCGGCAACTGAATAGAACTTTAATGCAAGTGCATAAGTCTCTATTTCACCGCCAAAGAACTGCCAGTAAGACCAGTTCTGGTTCGTTATGTCAACGCCGCGCGTTGTCGGGCGCATAAAGCTTGAAATCTTTTTCTGCACTTCTTTAACTTTTGCAGTCTGTTTGCGTTCCGCATACATAAGACCTGCGTAGCAGAGCTCTGAAATTGAAGCTTTTTCATCGTTCACGATTGAGTCAATTGTCGAGTCTTCTACATATTTGCCGAGGCGCACAAGAACGTAGTTTACATAAGCTTTCATGTACAAAGACTGTGCATAATGCCCGTTAGAAATCAGTCTTGCATATTCAGTTGAAATATAACCGGCAAGTTTATTCGGGTTAATCTTAACGTCGTAGTCGTTCTCTTTTGCGGCTGCAACAATTTCACCGATGCGCACGCTTACCGGGAAAGACGCAACATTGCCGGTCGGCCAGTAAGGGAAACTTCCGTCTGACCGCTGGTAATTCTTCCATTTCTTAAGCTCGGCTTCAACAACCTTGCGCGGCTTCTTTACTTCGCTGTCGAGACCCAGAACTTTAATGTAGTCTGCAAAATAAACCATCGGCATAATTGCGCTTGAACGCTGCTCAAGACAGCCATACGGATAATGGAATACATAATCGACTGCATCTTTCAAAACGCCGAGCCGCGTTGCGTCAAGCGTTATCGAGATATTGCCCTGATTGTTGTCTGAATCGCCAGGAATTACGAGAAGCTCTTTTGCGGCAGCATTCTTTTCTTTGCCTGTTGAGCCTGTCGTCGTTACAGTCTCAAATACATACGGACGCTCAATTTCAATCGGCTTCAAGATTCTTTCATTAAGAATCTTTGAGCGTACCGTAAACTGAACCGTAACAAAGCCTGCTTTCTCAGTTTTAAGCGGGAACATTATAATGCCTGTTGAATTTGCCTGAACAGTTATAGACTTCTTCGTTTCTTTTATAAGCGAAGCATGACCTTCTGCCCTTGCGATGCCGTCAACTTCAACAGGCTGACCAGATTTTTCAATTCCGTCAAAGATTTCAGCTTCAATTTCCAAAGTCTGCGGAGTATCCTGAAGGTTGGAAATTACAAGGCCGGCCTCGCTTATATCGTTCAGACGCAAAGTAGAAGGCACAACATCTCTTGCAGAAACCGGGTTTGCAACATTTACTTCGCTTTCTGAAATTGCGAATTTGTCGCCGTTTACACCGACAGCCGTAACACGGTAAGCTGTCAGATTGTCCGGCCAGACGAAGGTGCACTCAACAGTACCGTCAGCACCGGTTACAAGATACGGCTCAAATACTGCGGTCGGGTCGAAATTCTTGCGCTCGTTCATCTTTTCAGAATCATCGCCTTCAGCGTCGCCGCCAAACATTCTCTTTGCGGCGTAAACTACCGGGTCAATGAGCATTGAGCGAGAATCGCCACCTCTTGTGCATATAGGATAGTGGTAATCTCTATAGAAATATCCGACTGGGTCTGGAACATGGTAGCCGACAAGGTCAATTACACCGCGGTCAACTGCCATAAACGAAATTTCTGCGCCAGATACAGGCGAGCCGTTCTTTGTAGCCTTAAGCGTAAACTTTGCGGTTTCGCCCGGTCTATATGAAGACTTGTCGCCTTTTACGGCAATATCAAACTTGACAGAATCTTTGTTGACATGAATCGGTGCAAGACCAAAGTAGCCTTTAGGTTTGTTCATGTCCGGCGTGTCAAAATCCTGAACTGGGTCACCTGTTCGTGTTGAATAAGTTGAAAGCGTTACATACGCAACCGGCAGATATTCAGCTTTAACAGGAATATCTAGAACAGTTACAGATTCTTTAATATCAAGAATTTCCTGATGGAAAACGCCCTCGCGTTCCACTGTAAGAAGATATTTGCCCTTTTCAAGCGGACTCTGGAGCATTATCTGTGCCGTTTCTCCAATCGAATAAGAGTCTTTGTTGCATGTCAGTGTCAGCTCGTCTGTCTGGTCGCCGTACCAGTACCAGTCTGAACCGATAACATAGAACCTGCGCTCTGTTACAACGTCGCTGCCGTTCTTATCGGTACAAGACATTCTGATAAGATAAGAACCGCTCTTAGATGGTGTAATGCTGAATGAACCGTCTTTTTCAAGCGGCACAGTCATTGTCTGGTCTGTAACCATATTGCGCACATATCTTGTGTTCACTGTGCCGTAAACGCCCATCTGCTGAACAAGATTCCATTCTTCGCGCTGAAGCTCAACATTGATAGAGCGTTTTGCCTTTGCTTTCGGCATAACATTGTCTGAAATATCTGAGCCGTCAGGCGTTACAGACTTGAAGTTGAAATTAAGCTTGTCGCCTTTTTTTGCAAAGCCTTTTATGTTAGTCGGCGCGCTCAAGCCTATGTAATAAAGCGCCGGATGAACAACAGTAGAAGCAGAAGCCGCAATCATCTGATTGCTCTGGTCTGTTACACGCACTTCAGAGCGGTACTGGTAAGCCATGCCTTTCAAAGATTCGCCGCCAGAAGCAATTGAAGTTGAGCCTTTGCCTGTTACAGAAAGCGTGCCCTCTTCCCTGCCCAAGTAAGAGCGGCTGTCATAACCGAACATAGGCCCGAATTTGTAGCCGTCAAATTTTGCTCCGCTCAAACTGAAACCGCACGGCTCTCTAAACCATGAAGTTTCAAAGCCGCAGCCGGCAAGGCTTCCGCCGCCAAGATATTCAGCTGAAACAGAAGCGTCAATGCGGTCGCCGCGTATGTAGGTTATATCCGGTATAGAGGCAGAAGCCTGAAAGCGCAGACGCTCAAAAAATGCAATCTGAAAATATTCGTTCTGTGTAGCTTCATTGCCGTTCGGCATTTTTCTTGTATATCTGATAACATAATCGCCCGGCTCAAGGTCTGAAGGAAGTGTAACTGTATGGTAGAAACCGCCTGAAGTAGTAGTCTTGCCTTTAAATGTCTTTATCGGTTCTGCCTTCCAAGCGTCTTCTTTTATTTCTATAGTATAATCACCCACAAAAGGCTCAAGCTTGCCGAGTTTTTGAGTGCGGTCAATTCCGCGGAACGTAAGCTTTTCGCCAGGCTTATAGAGCTTGCGGTCTGTAAACATAAAGACGCGCATAATTTCGTCTTCGGCGAACTGCGGCTCTGAAATGCCGGCAGTATCATAGCGCCACATGCTTGTAATATCCGGGTTGAACACAACACGGTCGCCTTGGCTTACAACTTCAATATACATATTGTTTGATGTATTTTTTATTGCCTTGCTCAAAGCACCTTTTTCAAAATCTATTACGGCAAGACCGTTGCTGTCAGTTACAGCTCTTCCAAGTTCTGTATGTTTTCCGCCCTTAATATCCTTATTAAAAAGCGAAACACTATTAAGCATGTCATAGAAATAGCTGTTTGAATCGTAATTAAGCTTGTATGCAAAAGCGCCGACATTTGCGCCTGCAACAGGTTGGCCTGTCTTTAAAGATGTAACAAGAACAACAGCCTTGTTATAGCCGTAACGTACTGTAACGCCCAAGTCTGTAACCTGAATTGTCTGCGTGTTAGACTGTGTATAATACTGGTCGTTCCATGAATTTTTTACAATCATGTCTGCATTAAAGAAGACATTACCAACAGAAAGCCCGCCGCTCTTATGCAGGAAAGACTCAAGGTCTACAGTCTCAACTACAGCATCATTCTTTGGAATATCGCTTTCGCCATAAGTCTTTGTAACGGCATCTTTTGTTCTTGACCGTAAAGTATAGCTTGAACCAGACAAAATGTTCTGGAACTGGAAAGCAAGCTTTGGACTGAACTGAGCTTCAAGGATTCCTGAACCATAATCTTTGAAAGTTGCCATACTTGCGGCGGCAGGCACCTCAACATCAACATTTACAGATTCTGTGGTTTTTCTTCCATAAATATCAGCAATTCCGGCCGGCAGAACCATTTTATAGGTTTCTTCGTAATTTACAGGCAGACCGAAAACAATAACGCGGCTACCGGAAACTTCTACATTGTCTTTAGTTATTTTCATCGCCGGAGTTGTCTTGATGCCGTTTACGAGCATGTCAAGATTTTTGGCATCAAGCTGATGAGAGAAGTAAAAGTAAACAGGGTTTTTGTATTTTCCATAACTGTAGGCGTCTGTGTCTGTGTTCCGCAATGTAAGCGGCAGCAGCGTATGAAAGCTCTGAATCTGGTCATTTTCAGTTTTAAGCGAGCCTTTCTGTGCCTGTGCACCGCTTTTGAGTGCTATGTCGATGCGCTTGTTTTCAGGCATTTTGTCTTTTATAGCAATAAGCACACCGTTTGCATCTTTTATCTTTGAAAAAGACGCATTGTAAGTATTAGAGTCTTCGTCATAGACAACAATTGAGCTTTTTACAACGTCTAAATCAACCGGGTAATTGAAGAACACGCCGATGTCGCCGGCAGCGGCAACAGGCACATCATCATCGTCTATGTATGGCACAAATGCGTTCGGATTTTCTTCTGTAAGTTTTCTTGCAGCGCCGTAACCGGGCACAACAGAAACAAGCTTGAGTTCTTCTGTCTTAAAAGAAAAGCTTGTCATGCCGGTTAAGGCTGTTCCGTTTATAGATTTTACATTTGAATTGATTTTTACCACATATTCTGTCTGCGGAATGACTTCGTCGGCACATTCAAAGCTCAAAAGGCTTGTACCGTACCATCTGAAAACGCCCTTCAAGGAAGGTTCAATTGAAATAATATTAGATTTATCTGAAGGCTCGCCGAGCTTGGCAAGAGGCACAACCGGCTCAGAAAACTGCACATATATAGAAGGATTTTTCACCTCATCCGGCAGTGTTCCGCTCGGTTCATAGCTTATAACACAAAATTCGTCTGAACCTGCTGCATTTGCATTTGAAGCAGCCTTCTTGTTCTTGCTGCATCCTGTCACAACCATTGCTATCAGCAGCACCGAAAGCAGCCGCTTTGCAAAACCAAAGTTGATATTCATAAAACCCTCCAGACATAACTGTAGTGAAGATATTTTCGTTAATGAAGTAATAATAACTTTTATAATATCAGATTGCAATACAAAAAAGCAGGTGTAAAAGCTAACGGGCATAAAAAAACCCGGTACTATTTATGGAGGCGAAACCAGTACCGGGCTATAAATACAGGCACCTTATAAGGAGTTAAGATGCCTTCAGATTGTGATTTTAGTTTGCGCGGCTGCGCTTCTTAGACAGAACGTCGAAGATAACTGCTGCAAGAAGAACAATACCCTTTACAGCGCGCTGCCAGTTCATATCAATACCGAGAATTGACATACCGTTGTTGAGAACACCCATGAAGATAGCACCGACAACAGCACCTGTTACTGTACCAGTTCCACCGTAAGCAGAAGCACCACCGATGAAACATGAACCGATAGCATCCATTTCGTAGTTCTGGCCGGCTGTAGGCTGAGCTGAGTTCAAGCGTGCGATTGTTACCAAAGCTGCAACTGCTGCAATGAAGCCCATGTTTGTATAGGCAAAGAACATTACGTTGTCAGTATTAACACCAGAGAGCTTTGCTGCTTTTGCGTTACCACCGATTGCATAGAGGTAGCGGCCAGGAACAGTATTCTGTGTAAAGTAAGAATAAGCTGCAATGATAACACCAAGAAGAATAAGTACAACCGGAAGACCGCGGTCACGTGCAAGGAACTGTCCCAAAATCATGATAACGATTGAGAGGAACACAAGCTTTGCAATGAAGGAGCCTGTTGAAGAAACTGTGTAGTTTTTCTTAATTTTGTTACTGCGTGAAATAATTTCAAGCACAATGAAAATCAGTACACAAATCAAAGAAATGATGAGTGTTGTCGCAAGAACGTATTTGTCTACATATTCACCAAAAAGTGTAATTTCACCGAACTTAGCTTTTGTAGCTTCGTTTGTACCAGGAATGAAGCTTTCAAAAAGGTTCAGGTACTTTGCAGGAAACGGAGCAATTGGTTTACCGTCAAGAACGATTGTTGCAACACCGCGCCACAAAAGCATACCGGCAAGCGTTGTGATAAACGGCGGAATGTGGATGTACGCAATGAAGAAACCGTGGAAAGCACCAATCAATGTACCAATCAAAAGACATGCAATGATTGCAATCCATACAGGCCAACCCCAGTTGACAATGAAAACACCTGCCAATGCACCGACGAGCGCAACAACAGAACCAACTGACAAATCGATGTTACCACCAGTAAGAATACAGCAAAGCATACCAGTTGCAAGAATAGCTACGTAAGCATTCTGTCTGATAATGTTTGTAATATTTGCAGGTGCAAACAACGAACCGTGATTAGTTGCACGGATCAATATTTCAAAAAGTATCATAACACCGACGAGTACAACTATCATCGTGTTGCTTTTTAATACAGATTTTAAACCACCTGAAGTTTTGTTTATTTTAGTATCTGCCATTTTCATCTCCATTTATTCTGTTACAAGATTTTCAGATTTGCCTGAATTAATAATTTCAGCCATAATCTTTTCCTGTGTGGCTTCTTTGCCGTCCATTTCTGCAATCATTTTGCCTTCGTTCATTACGTAAATACGGTCACACATTCCCAGCAGCTCAGGCATTTCGGAAGAAATCATAATAACTGATTTGCCTTCCGCAACCATACGGTTAATGATACAGTAAATTTCGTACTTAGCGCCAACGTCAATACCGCGGGTCGGTTCATCCAGAATGAGGATATCCGGCTCTGCAAACAGCCATTTGCCTACAAGAACTTTCTGCATATTTCCGCCGGAAAGGTTTCCGACATCTTCCATTACAGTAGCGCATTTTGTATGCATTTCTTTGGCCATTTCTTCGGAATAGGCGCGTTCTTTATCAAAGTCTATGATGTAATTCTTTGATATTTTTTCAGGCTTTGCGGCTGTAGTATTCTTACAGATTGATTCTGAAAGAATAAGGCCGTTGCCTTTCCGGTCTTCTGTAACATAAGCAAGACCTGCTTTAATAGCAGATTTTACGTTCGGGAATGAAACTTCTTTTCCGTTCATAAAAATCTGTCCGCGTATGTTTGTTCCGTAAGAGCGTCCGAAAATACTCATTGAAAGCTCTGTGCGTCCTGCACCCATAAGACCTGAAATTCCGAGAACTTCACCTTTTCTAAGGTTGAAGTTGACGTTGTCACAAACCTTAATATCATCAAATACAGGATGATCAACACACCAGTTCTTAACTTCAAAACAGATTTCGCCGATGTGCGACTCACGTTTCGGGAAGCGGTCTGTAATGCTGCGGCCGACCATAGCAGAAATGATTGTATCTTCAGAGAAATCGTCTTTTTTCTTATCAAGCGAAGTTATAGAAGAACCGTCGCGGATTACTGTAATTTTATCTGCGACATACGAAACTTCATTCAATTTATGTGAAATGATGATTGATGTCATGCCCTGCTTTTTGAATTCAAGCAGAAGGTCAAGCAGATGTTTTGCTTCATTGTCATTAAGAGAAGCTGTAGGCTCATCAAGAATAAGAAGCTTTACATTTTTTCCAAGTGCTTTTGCAATTTCAACAAGCTGCTGTTTTCCGACACCAATATCTTTGATTAATGTCTTTGATGAATCTTTCAGTCCTACCATGTTCAAAAGCTCGTCAGCTTTGTCAAATGTCTCGGACCAGTTTATTTTTGCTTTTGTTCCCCTTTCATTGCCGAGGAACATATTTTCACCGATGGTAAGAAGCGGAACTAATGCAAGTTCCTGATGAATAATAACTATACCTTTTGCTTCACTATCTCTGATTGTTTGGAATTTACAGACTTCACCGTCATAGATGATGTCGCCTTCGTATGTTCCATATGGGTAAATACCGCTCAAAACATTCATCAGGGTTGATTTTCCGGCTCCGTTTTCACCTACAATTGCGTGGACTTCGCCTTCCTCAACAACCAGATTAACATTGTCAAGAGCTTTTACACCAGGAAATACCTTGGTAATATTTTTCATTTCCAATAATGTTTTAGCCATTGGAACCTCTCTTTCTTTGCCTTAAATCGTTATAAAAAAGAGGCTGTCCACAAGTGTTAGACAGCCCCTTTATCAAGTCAGTTCAAACTACTTGAGCTGAGATTCTGTGTAGTAACCAGAATCGATAAGCAATTCTTTGTAGTTTTCTTTTGAACCGTAAACTGGTTCACAAAGGAATGAAGGAACAACGCCTGTTCCGTTGTCGTATGTCTTTGTATCATTTACAGGTGGTTCAGAACCCTTCATGATTGCATCAACCATTTCAACAACTTTAGAAGCAAGTGTACGTGTATCTTTGAAGATAGACATAGCCTGTGTTCCAGCGAGCATGTTCTTAACAGCTACGATATCACAGTCCTGACCAGTGATGATCGGGAAGTTAGAAGCATCGTAACCGGCAGAAATAAGAGCGTTTGTTACACCGTTAGCTGTTGAGTCGTTTGTACAGTAAACAGCATCAAGTTTTGTTCCTTTTGGACCATACTT
>CADBUT010000100.1 GCA_902797925.1 uncultured Spirochaetaceae bacterium | reverse complement strand
TGACGGCAAAATCAAGCTTAAGACAAACCTTTATGACGTGCTGCCCGAAACCGCCTGCAAGCTTATGCACACAGACGACATTATGATGGCGTTTGAGCCGGAAGAGAAGTATGAAAACCCTGACGGTTCGCCGATTCCGTTTGACACGGACTTTTCAGGCAAAAAACGCTCCGGCTCTGTGCTGCCGGGCTGCTTTGCAGACAAAACTGAAATAAGCGAGCCGCTTTTTTAGCAATTGCGCAAGGCTTAGACCGGATGCACTGTAGCAGCTTATGCCGCCATCGGTGCGTTCGGCGTGCCGTTCGGGTTGTCGTTGCCGTTCATGTTCATAATCCACATCAGTTTTTTGATTGTGGCAGGCAGAATGTCGCGGATTACGACCGTGCGTTCAGAATCTGGAATGAACGACAATGCACCTTGCATGAGGTCGCTCATTGCGGGAGGCACTGCACCGAGCACGTTAAGCGTTTCTTCTTCTGAATACTGGCGGTGCTCAAGCGGCGGCGTGTGGCTTGCAAGGACAGATGAAGGATAGAATTTGCAAGGTTTCCAGCTTTTTCTGCCTTCTTTAGAGTAAGAGCTTGATGCGCCGAAAAGACGGCAGACATAGGGTCTGCCTCCGTAAATCGAGCAGTGATAGTCTGATGCAGGATTGTAAAGCTGGCAGCCTTTTGCTTTTTCAAATGGAAATGAACCGTCTGCTATTTGAAGCGCAACTTCGCGCTGGTTTTCGAGCATCCACGCAGCCATATAAAGCGCCTCGCACTCAAACAAGTCAGGCTCAAAATTCTCACAGCACTGGCCGCAGCCGGAAGGGCAGGTGAACTTAGCCTTTTCATACCAGCTGCTCTGTTCTTCGCTTATGCGCTCATAAGCTTCTTCCATATTTATAAGCACATCATAAACCGACGTGCCCTCAAGCTTTTCCAAAATCCCTGAAATTTGTGACATATCCGCTCCGAAAGCAAAGAATACAGAACAAGCGCATCTTTCGCAATACGCAAAAGCCGGAATGCAGGCAAAATCGCAGGAAAATGCATAAAAATACAGGAATATTTGATATTCCACGGGAATATTGCATATTCCTGAAGTTTTTGTATAAATATTCAGGAATATCGTATATTCTTCAAGAATACTTCAGATTCTCCAAGAAAATTCAGTATTCTTGAAGAATAAGGTGTATTCTTATTGAATTTCTTTTATTTTATATCCCATTCCTTTGTATAAGAATGATAATACATGGCTTCTCCAAGTGATATGTCAAAATAAATTAGATAATGTGTGTCTGAGATTTTTTCATACCAGTAAGCAATGCCTTTTCTCTCTGTTCTCATTCCGCCCCAAAAGTCATCAGGGGCAAAGCCCAAATCAACAAATGAATCAGGAGTTTTTCCATTGATTTCTTTGTAGTTTTCTATTTTTTCTATTAATGGTATTGCTGTTTTTTCAGCATGTCTTATAGAGCCATCAGTACACCACCAGACATAAAATGCAAGAATAGAAGCAATGAAAACAAAGAACGAGGTTAAAGAAATTAAGATTGTTTTGATTTTTGCCATTTTTCTCTCCAAACGTTTTGATTCTATTAAAAGTATAAGCTTGAAATGAAAAACTAGCAAGCTTATTTTTATGGGGTTTGCCCTTTCTAATAAAAGCTACTATAATTGTGCTATGCAACTAACAAAAAAAGTTTACATCCGCACCGGCCTCGTATATAGCGTACTGATTTTCGTAGTTTTTCTGATTACGCAAGCATTAAACCTTATGCTGTACAAAGTCTATTTCGCGCTTTCACGCAATTCAAAGCTTGTGGATTATATCTTTAACAGCAGCCCGCTTGAGAACATTCCGATGAACGTTTCATTGATATTCAGCCTGCTGCAAGTTGTGCCTATCGTGCTTATGCTGCTGTACATTTTTCTTGTGAAAAGCGACAAGTTAAAGGCGCGCTTCATCAATTACCCGATTTCGCTGAGCGCGCTTGTTCTGCTTGTTTTTGTGCCTTCGCTTACGCTGCTTGCGGCAAACTTTGTCTTGCAGATTAAGGACATGTCACTTTTTGAGAAAGGCTCTTATTCGGTATATTTCATTTATTCGTTTCTTGATGCGATATTCTTTTTTTCGTTCTATTATTTTTTGCTGAATTCGATTCACAGAAAGATTGTGCTGCCAAAATATTTTCCGGACGGAAACATCAACTTTGAAAAAGGTTTGTTCAAAGTTTCGGTGCGGTTTCTGTTCGTGCTTTTTTATATTTCGGTGCT
>CADBUT010000099.1 GCA_902797925.1 uncultured Spirochaetaceae bacterium | reverse complement strand
GCCGGTGCGCTTTCGCTTGCGGCATGTCTTGAAAAATATGCGCTTACGCCATCAAAGCAGACGGCGCAGGTTGAGAATAAACAGGCCGCCGCAAGATATTCTGAACAACTTGAAATGACAGCGCAATTTATCGACGAAATTTCAAAGCTAAAAGGCTGCACTATAATTCCAGAGGTGCGCAAAGGCTTGGCAGCAGCAGAAAGCGCGGCGCTTTTTTCGCCATGGATTGTGCAAGCTTCTTTTGACGGCATTCCGGGCGAAGTGATGGTGCGCGCGCTTAGCGAAAAAGGCTTCAGCATTTCTACAGGTTCGGCTTGCTCTGCAAAGAAGCTTTCAAGGCCAATTCTTGAAGCGATGGGCATAAAAAAAGACCAGGCTTCTACGGCTGTGCGTTTTTCTTTTGGCGCAGAAACAACAAAAGAAGACGTTGCCGCTTTGGTGCAGGCTTTAAGCGAAGTGCGCTCAACTTTCAAGATTTAACCGCAAAAAAAATGCCGGGTCACGCCCGGCAATGACACATGGTAAAGGTCGGTCACTGAGCGTAGTCGAAGTGACCAAGCATATTAGATTTAGCCGTAAAAAAAGATTGCCGTGCCAAGCACGGCAATGACACATGCAATCCGACGATGACACATGGCAAAGACTGGTCACTGAGCGTAGTCGAAGTGACCAGCATATTTGATCTTGCAAAAAGGATTGCCGTGTCACGCCCGACAATAACTCATGACAAAGGCCGATCACTGAGCGTAGTCGAAGTGACCAGCACACTACAGGTTGCTTCGACTACGCTCAGCAACCGTGCTTCGACATATCCAGCAGCAACAGCGCTTCTGCCTTATTGTGCAGAATCTTTGTCTTGTTTTGCCTTTTCAGACTTTTTGCCGGCAAGCTTGAACAGCTTCTTTACAAGACCGAGGCGGCCGAAACAGATGAAATACAAGAGCGCGGCGGCAAGCACGAACGGAACGGCAAAAACTACAAAATAGAAGATTCCGACCAGGAAAGAAGCCAGGAACTCAAGCGCATCAGCCCAGAACTGAGAGAACTTCTTGCCGACATTCGGATAGACAAAGCCCTGCTCTGTAGTGTTAGGCGGCAGCGATGCATCGAAATAAATTGTTGCAAAATCAATCTGGTTTGAGAGCCGTCTGAACTGCCCTTCCATAGATTCAATTTCGCCCTGCACATCGTTAAGCTCACGCTCAATAGAAAGCATGTCTTCGATTTTTGGCGCGTTCTTCAAATAAGATTCAAGCCTTTCGCGCAAGATTTTTCTTGTTTCAAGCCTTGCGTTTAGGTCATAGAACTGCTCTGTTACGTCTTGTGTTGAAACTGAACGGTTGTTGAGAGTGCCCAAAGAAGCACCTTCTTCAAAAGCTTCGTTGAAGCGCTTCTGCGGAATTCTTGCGACAACATTCAAGTATCTTCCGCTTATAGAGCTGCTTGTAATATATCCGCCGAATTTTTCAACCCAGCCAGCCACGCTTTTTTCTGTTGCAGACAAATCAGTAACTTGAACGGAAATGTTGCCTGTGTATATCAGCTTTCTGTCAGCCTGAACGTTTCCGCTTCTGCTATTGTTTGCAGCACCAGATTCAGCCGGAGCGTCTTTGAACACGGCCGCTTCTTCAACCGCATAATCAGCATCTGCATAAACAGCACCTTCTGCAAAGCCTCTGCCCATTGCGGCAGCCGGTGCAGCTTTCATGCTGGTTACAGCAAAGTTCTGGTTTACCCCATAATCCGCACTTGCTTTGGAATAGCCTTTTTTTGCGCTGCAACCAACAAACGATGCGGCTGCACTTACAACGACTATAAACAAAACCAGCACACAAAATACTGCCTGAACAGCAGATTCATGCTTTTTCAAGTTCTTAACAATCTTATTCATAAACCCTCCGAGTAACAATTTTGATATTGAAACAACAAAGTAAATCAAAAGTTTCAAAAGCCTGAAAATATGATGGACTTGAACGGAATTGCTTTTGAATGTTAGTATCTACAGATAGGGACGATTAATAATGAAGAATCAAAAATGGATTTATCTTTTGGTTTCAATTATTCTTTATATAGCAAGCATCTTATTGTTTTCATTAATCACAATTGGAATAAAAGGCGCTGATAATGTTATTATTTCATTGCTTTTAGCAATAATATCATTCCATTTTATGACAAAATTTAAAGAAATCAAAATAGAATGGGTTAAATATATTTTATTGTTTTTAATGGCATATTTTGCATTAGTATTCGGAGCAAATTTTGTTTTTGATTTCGTTGCAGAAAAATTGATGATTTATTATGAAGCGATTGACGGAGAAAAATTTG
>CADBUT010000098.1 GCA_902797925.1 uncultured Spirochaetaceae bacterium | reverse complement strand
TTGTTCTTCATAAGGAAAAACTCCTGAAGGTCGACAATCTTTTCGAGCGCGGAACTTTCGTCTTGGGTAATGTTTTTCGCGCTAAGGCCGGCGGCAAGGCCTTCAATTTTGATGCGGATTGTGTAAATGTCGTCCAAGTCTTTTTCGGAAATGCCCGAAACGACAAAGCCCTTGCCGCCCGCGCTTGAAACAAGCCCGATAGATTCAAGCTGCATTATAGCTTCACGGACAGGCGTGCGGCTCACTTCAAGTTCTTTTGCAATCTGAACTTCGTTAAGCGTGTCGTTGGTCTTGTAATGCCCGTCAAGAATTTCAGCTTCAAGATAGTTGAACACCTGCTGGTGCAGCACTTTTTTTGCGTCGTCCATAAAACACAATCCTTTTCCGCAATTTAAAGGTCACATTCGTGGGTTTTCTTGAATTCCGCAATCAGCTTTTTCATTTCGTCTGCGGAAATAAAAGTTACCCTTCCGTTTTCAAATTCTTCATCAACCCATTGCTTAATAAAATGCACAAGTTCAGAAGATTTTGAAAAACGCCTGCTTTCAGGCAGATTATAATAGTTGTTCAGCCAGTAAGCAATGCCCGCCGCCCCAGAGGTATTGCTGACGGTAACAAGCGGCGGCTTGTTCAGCATTGTCTTTGTGTCAAAGATGTTGTAAATCTCTTCGTCTTTTATCAAGCCGTCAGCGTGAATGCCGGCTTTTGTCGTGTTGAAGTTTTCGCCAATAAACGGCGTCATAGGCGGAATCGCGTAATTCGTTTCTTTTGAAATGTAGTCGGCAATTTCCGTAATTACGCGCGGATTCATGCCGTCAAAAGTTCCTTTGAACGCTGCATACTCGAACACCATGGCCTCAAGCGGCACATTGCCTGTGCGCTCGCCAATGCCGAGCAGCGAGCAGTTGACGTTAGAAGCGCCGTAAAGCCATGCAGTAGAAGCATTTGCGACGCTCTTGTAAAAGTCGTTGTGGCCGTGCCATTCGATTCTTTCGCTCGGAATTCCGGCATAATGGTTCAGGCTGTAGATAATGCCCGGAATGCTGCGCGGCAGAGAAATGCCCGGAAACGCAAGCCCAAGCCCCAAAGTATCGCATACGCGGATTTTTACAGGGATGCCGCTTTCTTCGGCGAGCTTGTTAAGTTCAATTACAAACGGAATTACAAAGCCGTAAATGTCTGCACGCGTTACGTCTTCAAGGTGGCAGCGCGGCACAAGCCCAGATGCCATGCAGTCTTTTGCAATGCCGAGATATTTTTCCATTGCCTTGCTGCGCGTCAAACCCATCTTGTTAAAAATGTGATAGTCCGAACAGCTCATAAGAACGCCGGTCTCTTTTATGCCGAGGTTCTTTACAAGCTCAAAGTCCTTTTTTGACGCGCGGATCCATGTGGTAATTTCAGGAAATTTGTAGCCGAGTTCCATGCATTTTTCGAGCGCTTCGCGGTCTTTCTTAGAATAGACAAAGAACTCGCTCTGGCGGATTATGCCTTTTTTACCGCTGAGCTTGTGCAGCAGCTTATAAATATCGACAATCTGCTTTGCAGTGTAAGGAGTGCGCGACTGCTGGCCGTCGCGGAAAGTCGTGTCCGTTATGTAAAGATGCTCCGGCATGTTCATCGGCACATGGCGGTGGTTGAACGTAATGCGCGGCACTTCCGTATACGGAAAAATATCGCGGTAAAGTTCCGGCTTTGTAACATCCTGCAGCGAATAAGTGTAGCGGTCTTCTTCAAGCATGTTCGTGTGAGGGTTGAATTTAATCTCCTTCATGCGCAACTCCTGTATTTATGCATTTCTGTATTTGTGTATACAGTTATACAAAAACACAAGGATTTGTGTCAAGCTTGAAAAGAATGAAATTAAAGTTCATCGGATATAAAAAAAAGCCTGTTTGTTTCAAACAGGCTTTTGCTTTTGAGATGAACCAAAGGATAAACTTTCAGAGGAAAGCTTTTAATGTACCGTTTCACAACAAATAAAGGAAATAAATGAAAAAGTGCATCTTGCTTCCACAAGCTTCAAGTTTATCCTTTGCTACACCCCAATGGTCATTTCATTCGGTTACTTCGACTACGATCAGCAACCGGCATTATTCAGAGCCGGACCAAAGGATAAACTTTCAGAGGAAAGCTTTTAATGTACTAGTTCACAACAAATAAAGGAAATAAATGAAAAAGTGCATCTTGCTTCCACAAGCTTAAAGTTTATCCTTTGCTCAAGCCCCTGATTATTTCAAAGAAGGCAGGCTGCCGTTAGGCAACCTGCCGATTCAACCTAAGCCGTAAGGCTTAAATTAGAATGTGTAAGTCCAAGAAATTGGGAAATCTACGTGAGCTGTATCGCCCTTGAGACCTGTCCAACCCCATTCGAAACCAGACTTAGCATGTGGTACGATTTCACCGTTAACAGTTGTTCTTACGCCCATTTCGAATGAGTGTGCACCCATGTTCCAAGAGAATCTTGGATAAGCGTAGATGAGGTAACCAGCTTCACCCTTTGTTGTAGGTGTGATAGCACCAGAAGTTGCGATGCTCTGGTTGTTCAAGTTTGTTGTAGCAGCAACAGCTTTCTTTTCAGCAAGACCAGACTGTGAATAGCCGATTGTGAAAGCGAATGTTGCATCGCTAGATGCTGAATATTTGATTGTGTTGCGTACATTGAAAGGAAGAACCTTAGATGTAATACCAGCAATCTTGTAGTAACCAACTGATACGCTGATGTCATCAGAAATACCGTTGCGGAAGTTCAAGCCAGCACCTACGCTGAACAAGAATGATGTTACAGATGCGTTGAACAAGTTGCCGTTTGCATCTTTAAGAGCATTGCCCTGTGTTCCACCAACATAGTCTTTCCAGTTAACAAGTGGAGAAGCTTTAGCTGTGTAGAAACCTACAGCAGCATAAAGGTTTGTACCAATTTTTGCTTCCTGCAGACCTTTGAATGTGAAAGAAGCATAGATTGTGTGATCCTGATAACCTTTGTCGTTGTTCTCAGCAACTGGATTAGCAATATGACCAGCTGATTCGTAACCGAAGTTACCCTTCCATACAGCACCTACGCTGAACAAGTCAGCATCGTAACCGGCACCAATTGAAAGACCGTTGAACATACCTTTCTTGAGCATTGATTCTCTTTCTGTGAATCCCTGTTCGTTCTTTTCATTGCGAGCAGAAGAGAGACCAGCACCAATCCAGAGGTTTGGTACACCTGTATATACTACGTGGATACCGTCGTATACCAAGTCAGAAGCACGCTGCCAGCGTCCTACGAGACCAGGAATAAGGTTGTAACCCCATTTGTACCATGTTGACCATTCAGACCAGTCAAAGTTTGGACCAGCACCGCGTGCATAGCCAACTTCGTCGAGGTTACCAATACCGATTTCCAAGAAATCCCATGGCTTCAAAACAGCAGCAACGCAAGAGCGGTTTCCGTCGTTTGCATCAGCAGCAGAGTTCCAAGACCAGCGAGGCTTGAAAGAAAGAATAGATGTTTCAGCTGGCTGCAATGTCTGAATGTCAAAGCGGATGCGGCCCTTAACTTTAGCACGTCCGTCAGCTGTTACAGCTTCACCGTTAACTTCATCACGGAGGAAGTTAGAGTTTGCGAAACCCCAGTAGTTAGCACCACCGTTGATTTCAATCTCTGGGTCTGTAGACAGTTTGTTAGAAATAGAAACTGTCTGAGCAAATGCCATAGAAACTACAGCAAGTGCAAGCAAGATTGCAATAATCTTTTTCATCTTTTACAACTCCTTTATTTGTTGTTAGCAGAAATATAATGCAATTACATTCTATCGTGTTTAAGATAAAAATAAAAGTATTATAAATGTTTTATAAATACACAAGTTTTTTTGACTTTTAATCAAATTTTAATGTTTTTAATGTAACCTTTTTGGGAGGGGACACCATCTCAAAGTTCCGAAGCCCGATGGTTTCCCCTCCCAAACCCACCTCTTCTTTGGGCACGGCTAAGGGGACTACTTCGTGTCCCCTTAGAACCCCCGATTTGTGCATATCTTTTAGTTATACACAATACTAAATATAGCCGGTGTACATACGCCTTGCAGTTTTCGCCAGAAAACTGCGCCGTTTTGCCAGATTGCTC
>CADBUT010000097.1 GCA_902797925.1 uncultured Spirochaetaceae bacterium | reverse complement strand
GTGCCGTCTTCTTCAAAAAGCAGGTTAAGCACAGATTCGCGGGCGTCTTTAATTTCAAGAGCGGAAACATATTCAAAGACCTTGTTTACCATTGAACGCTTTTCATCCATCGGGTCTTTCAAAATATCAAGCGCATAAGTCATTAGATGATAATCTTTTGCGGCGATGCAGTAATCGTAAATCTTTGTCTTGAGCTTCTGGTTGCGTGTAGCCGAGAACAATGCAAAAAGATCGTCGCCGTATTCAAATTCTCCGTCTTTTATGATTTCATCAATCAGCGTTTCTATTTCCGAATCAAGACCATAGGATATTTTTTCGCGTCTTTCTTCAAACTGTGTTTTTTCTTCTGTATTTTCAGAATTCTCTGCCGGAGAATCTGCAAACAAAACTGACAATGCACAAAGGACAATAAACAAAGCCAAAATAAGTTTTTTCACAGTCATTTTAATCCTTCCTGATAGTAATTTGACTACAGCCCCTCTTTTGAGTTGTAGCGGTTCAAAAAATTTGTACGGTATTCATCAAACGAATTATTTGCAATTGCGTTACGGACTTCATTCATCATTGAATGTAAAAAGTACAAATTATGATATGAAGCAAGCATAGCGCTCAAAATTTCATTCTCTTTGAACAGATGTCTCAAATATGCGCGCGAATATTCCCTGCATACGCGGCAGTTACATTCCGGGTCAACAGGCAGATAATCGTGAATAAACCGCTCTTTCTTTATCGACAGATTTCCGTTGCGGGTGAAATAAGAACCGTTTCTTGCATTTCTGGTCGGCAGAACACAGTCAAACATGTCGATGCCGTTTGCAACCGCTTCAAGAATATAATCCGGCGTGCCTATGCCCATTACATAGCGCGGCTTGTCTTTTGGCAGCAGGTTTGCCGTAAAATTGAGCATTTCAGCGTAAACGTCATAAGGCTCGCCGACAGAAAGACCGCCGATTGCAATGCCGTCACTGTCAAGCTTTGTTACAAAATCTGCGCTTTGTTCGCGGAGGTCTTTGTAGAAATTGCCCTGAACAATCGGGAAAAGACTGCCTTTGTATTGCTTCTCGTCCTGCATTTTAAGCCATTCAGCTTTTGCACGCAAAGCCCAGTCCGAAGTAATTTTCAGCGCTTCTTTCGCTTTGTCTTTCGGTGTGTCAAAACCTGTGCACACATCAAGCTGCATCTGAATGTCGCTGTTGAACTGCGTCTGAAATTTCACCACATTTTCAGGCGTAAGCAGATGGCGCGAGCCGTCGATATGGCTCTGAAAACGCACGCCTTCTTCCGTAATTTTTCGAAAAGTTGCAAGCGAAAACACCTGAAAGCCGCCCGAATCCGTAAGAAAGTTCCGCTTCCAGCCGGAAAAACCGTGAAGCCCGCCAGCTTCTTCTAGCAAATCTGCACCTGGTCTTAAATAAAGGTGATAAGTGTTTGCAAGTATTATCTCAAAGCCGATTTCCTCAAGCCAGTCTTTTGTCATTGCCTTTACAGTCGCATTTGTGCCGACAGGCATAAAGACAGGCGTATGCACATCGCCGTGCGGCAAATGCATAATGCCTGTTCTGGCAGATGTTTTTGAGTCCGAATGTAAAAGCGTAAAAATCTGGCTCATCGAAAATCCTTTGTATAAATATTATCAGCATAATCCTGCTGAATCATTAAAAAACGATAAAAGTTTGAAAAATTTATGTACGGCTTGTCTTAAGCAGAAAACAACTGCAAATCACAAAAAACACAACCGGCATCCACGCACCGGCAAGCGGCGGAATATACTCAAATTTTGCAAGAAGCATTGTAACCATCTGCAGGACATAATAAGCTACAGCTGCGCCTATACAGAGCAGAAGACTTACAAGAAGCACGTTTTTCCGCGTTCTGCCAGAAAGCCCGATTGAAAGAAACACGACTATAAAAAGAATGCATGGAAACGAGTATTTTTTGTAATAGACGGACAAAGCTTCAGCATAAGGCAGACCGGCACGCCGCCTGTAGTCAATGTATTTTCTTGCATCATCTACAGTTACCTCTTCAATAGAGATGTCAGACGACTCAAACGATTCAGGCGGCTCTGTCAACAACACGCCCGATAAATCCATGTTTACACTGACTTTGCCATCGTTAATGCTGTATAAAACGCCGTCATTTATATTCCATTTATCGTCCTTCCATGCAGCGGACTGTGCCCTCAAAATCGAAGTCACGTGATTGTTTTCATCTCTTGAAACAACGTACAGAACATAAAGAATCTGCATATTCGCATCATACATCAGCGCCCTATAAACTGTTCTGCCGCCGTCGCAGATTACAACAGCATTGCTTGCATTTTTAAGAGGCTGTGTTCCCAAAAGCGTATTCTGCAGTTCATTTTTCTGGTGATATGTCGGCACAACAACGCGGTCTTCAAAAAAGAAAAGCCCGACACCAAGAGCTGCTGCAATAACAAGAAGCGGCAGAGAAAATCTGAAAAGCGAAACGCCTGAAGCAAAAATTGCGGTCAGCTCATTCTTGGCGTATAAATCGCTCAATATATAAGCCGCACCGAAGAGAATAGCGAGCGGTACAGAAAACGAAACCGCCTTTGGAATATACAGAAGCGAGACTTTAAAAATTGCGCCCGGTGCGACATTCTGTGCAATGTAGCGCCACAAATTCATAAACATATCAACAAGGCAGAGCGCCATGGCAAAAAAGAACAGCGCGCCGAGAAAAACGCCCCAAAACCTTTTACACAAATACATTATAAAAGTCATGAACGCCTCATCTTTATATAGAAAATAACACCGAAAAACCCGACCAGAAAATCAGAAAGCCACATGGCGAAAAATGCGTTCAAGCCGTTGCGCTGCCCGAAAACCTGCCCCAAAGTCTGAACAGTCCAATAAAGAAGGCATATTACAATGCCCACAATAAAGCCGACAGTCTGGCCGTTGTGCTTACCGAAGATTATCGCCAGCGGAAAGGCCAGAAACGCAAAAAACAGTGAAGAAAACGGAAGCGCAAATTTGCGGTTATATTCAACTTCAAAGATATTTATATACATGTCAGATTCAATTTTCTCAGCTTTTAGTTTTTCAATATATTTTCTCAAGTCGTAGCTGGTCATTTCCTGCGGATTTATGCCGTTCTGCATTGTACCGAAAGATGAGACAAAAATGTTCATTACCATCGATTTGCTCGTAAGATAATCAAGGCTTGCATAATCCATGTTACTCGGAATAAAAATCAGTGAATCGCTCATATTAAGCTGCATCAAAACCTGCGAGTCTGAAGGCTGCTGAATTACGGCTTCTTCACTTGCAATAATGCGCTGATGCCCGGAAGCATCTGTGTCGAACATAAGCAGATTAGAAACTTCGTTGCCGGATACATCGCCGATTACGAGCACAGCATTCTGCGTGCGCTTTACAGAATTCGGCTCAAGAATTACAGACGGATTTGATGTGAGCATCTTGCGGTAAAGGTTGTTGTACGCAATCGCGCCGCGCGGCAAAAGCACATCGTTTACGACAAAAGAGCCGACCGAGATGCCTGCGCCCATTATCAAGACAGACGCAAGCAGCGCCTTATAAGAAATACCCAAAGCGCGCAATACGAGAATCTCGTTGTCTGTTACCATTCTGGCTATGCACATCAAAAAGCCTACGAGCGTGGCATAAGGCGCAGCCTGCGAAATAACGAACGGCAGGCAGTAAAGCATTAAAAGCATAACCTGTCCGAGAGGCACGCGCTGCTTTAGAACATCCTGAACCATAAGCAGAATCTGGTTTACAAAAAAAATCATAAAAAAGAAGAGAAACGCGATTATGTAATAAACGAAAAGTTCCTTTACAAAATATTTAACAAGAATATTTTTCTTCATAAGTCATTTTCCTGTTGAACCGAAACCGCCTGCGCCCCTTGCTGTTTTGTCTAAAACTGAAACTTGCGCAAAATCTGCGCAAACAACAGGCTTTACAACAAGCTGAGCAATCCGCTCGCCGTTTCTGATAGTAAACGGCTCTTTACCTAAATTTATTAGAATCACCTTTACTTCGCCACGGTAATCACTGTCGATAGTGCCGGGCGTATTAAGGCAGGTTATTCCATTTTTAAGCGCAAGTCCTGAGCGTGGTCTAACCTGCATTTCGTAGCCGGCCGGAATTGCGAAAGAGAGCCCTGTCGGTATTGCGGCTCTTTCCATAGGCTCAAGGATAAAATCTTCTTTAAGAAATGCACAGACATCAGCACCGGCACTTCCGGCAGTCTGATAGACGGGCAGTTTTGCACCGTCCTGTACAATGCATTCAATTTCAACTTTTGAAGAAAGACTTGAATCCATAAGAACCTCCATAAACAACAGCCGTTTCTTTTGAAAAATCCAGAAGTTCTAAAAGCTCTGCTGAAAGATCTTCTTTTGTAAGCGCGCGGATGTTTTCAATAGATTCCGTATAAACATTCAAAGAAAATTTTGAAAAATAAAGTCTTGCAAGCCGTTTCATCCTCGCTTCGGCATCTTCAGAAGAAATTATCTCTTCACCGACAATATGTTCTTTTGCAGCAACAATTTCCATTTCTGAAATGTCTCCGGAGCACAGCTTTTTAAGTTCATTTTCAAGCTCTGTTAAGACAACAGCCGTATTTTTTTTGGCGACAGAAGCGTATGCGCACCAAAAGGCGCAGTCTGCAAACGCCGTCACAAAGCTGTAAACCGAATAGCAGTAGCCGTTTTTCTCTCTTAAATGCTGAAACAGTCTGCTCGACATTGTATCACCGATTACAGCATTTAAGACAGTAAGACAGTCCGATTTTTTTTCGGTTAATGGCATTTTTACAGGAAAAGCTACAAAAATCTGGTTCTGGTGAAACGGAGCTTTAACAAGCTTTTTAGCCGCATTCCATTCAGGCTTTTTCAATATTGCTTTAGGCGGTTTTCTTTTCTCAAGCTTTTCGAGCATGGGCACAACCAGTTCAGGCTCAATGTTTCCGGCAATGCTTACGGTCAGCGCGCCAAAAGCCACATTCTCTTTGTACCAGCTGAAAATGCCGTCTCTTGTAAGCTGTTCAACATCGCTTACGGTTCCGGCTATCGGTTCAGAAATATCCTGTTCCGGGAAAAGCACCGAATAAAGCTCATCGAATGCGGCTTCTTCGGGGTCGTCCTGAGAGGTTATAATCTCGCTTTCAATGACAATCCGCTCTTTTTCTATATCGTCTTCGTTAAAGACTGAATCAGCCACCATCTCGCACATGACTGAAACAGCCTGTCTTATATGCTCGGCCGGAACAGTCGCGTGAAGGCACATCAAATCGCGTTCCGTAAAAGCATTGATGTAGCCGCCTACCCTGTCAAATGTACACGCAATATCAAAAGCCGACATTTTAGACGTGCGCTTAAAAAGCATGTGCTCAACAAAGTGCGTCACGCCGCGGCAGCCGTCAGACTCAAAGCGCGAGCCTACAGGAAACCAAAAACCGATTGCTACGGTTTTAGCGCTTGCAATCGGTTCTGTAATGAGAATTATATCATTATTCAAAGTGCGTTTTTGAATCGCCATGAATAATTATTTTTTTTCAGCCTCAATAGCGTCAATGTAAGAAAGATTCAGGCGGCCCTGTTTGTCGATTTCGAGCAATTTAACAGGAATCTGCTGACCTTCTGAAACAACATCAGAAACTTTTGCGATTTTCTGACGGCTGAACTTAGAAATATGGCACAATCCCTCTTTGCCTGGAAGAATCTCAACAAATGCACCGAAATCCATAATGCGTTTTACAGTACCGTTGTAGATTGTTCCAACTTCAGGGTCTTCAACAATGCCTTTGATTGCTTTCTTTGCGCCTTCTGTAGCAGCAGCATTCTTGCCGTAAATTGTTACAGTTCCGTCGTCTTTTGTGTTGATTGTAACCGCA
This sequence comes from uncultured Spirochaetaceae bacterium, assembly GCA_902797925.1. Taxonomy (GTDB): domain Bacteria; phylum Spirochaetota; class Spirochaetia; order Treponematales; family Treponemataceae; genus UBA1240. The sequence continues at coordinate 5,620 of CADBUT010000097.1, read as the reverse complement.
TATTCAGCAGAAATAGCCTTGATAGTCTTTCCGCCCGGGCCGATCAAAGCACCAATCTTGTCGAACGGAATCTTCATAGAAAGAATCTGCGGAGCACGCGGACTGAGCGGAGCCGGCTTATCGATACATTCCTTCATTTTGCCGAGAATGTGCATACGGCCGGCGCGTGCCTGTTCCATAGCCTTCTTCATGATTTCAGTTGTAACACCGGCAATCTTGATATCCATCTGGAAGCCTGTGATACCGTCTTCTGTACCGGCTACTTTAAAGTCCATATCGCCGAGGTGGTCTTCTTCACCAAGAATATCTGAAAGAATTGCGTATTTACCGTAAGGGTTGTCGCCTTCCGGCTCTGTGATAAGACCCATAGCAATACCGGCTACCATTTTCTTCATTGGAACACCGGCAGCGAGCATACAAAGTGTGCCGCCGCAAGTTGAAGCCTGAGATGAAGAACCGTTAGATTCCATAATTTCAGAAACTACGCGGATTGTATAAGGAAATTCCTCGCGTGTAGGAACCATTGCAGCCAATGAGCGGCGTGCCAAGTTTCCGTGACCGATTTCACGGCGGCCTGTCGTAAGCTTGCCGGTCTCACCGACAGAATATGGCGGGAAGTTATAGTGCAGGATGAAGTGTTCGCTTCTATCACCGTCAATATCGTCATAAGACTGCTCATCCAAAGCTGTACCGAGCGTACAAACTGCAAGAGACTGTGTTTCGCCGCGGGTAAACAGCGCACTTCCGTGCGGTGTAGGCAGAACGTTGATTTCGCATGTAATCGGGCGGATTTCGTCTGTCTTACGGCCGTCAATGCGCACGCCTTCTTCAAGAATAGACTTGCGGAGCAGCTTGTACTGAATGTCGTCCATCAAATTCATGAAAAGCTTAGCCTGAACAGCATCTTCCATCTGCTCTGCATATTTTGCGGAAATCTGTTCAACAACTTTTGCAACAGCTGCACCGCGGTTCTGTTTTCCGTCGCGGAAACATGCTTCTTTCAAAAGCGGAGTTGCTTCAGCTTCAATAGCTTCTGCATTTTCAAGTGTCACGTTGAGCGGGTTAAGCGGAAGCTTTTCTTTTCCGGCTTTCTTTACAAGCTCTTCCTGAAGAAGACACATATCTGTGATAAAGCCCTGTGCCTTTTCAAGTGCGCCGAGCATAATGTCTTCTGAAACTTCGTTTGCGCCGCCTTCAACCATTGTAAAGCCGTCTTTTGTTCCGGCTACAACAATTTCAAGGTCGCCCTTTTCAATCTGTTCAAATGTAGGGTTGATAATGTATTCGCCGTTCATATAGCCGATACGGCATGCTGCAACCGGACCATGGAACGGAATGTCAGAGATACATGTTGCGGCAGATGCTGCAATAACAGCAAGAATATCCTGTGTGTGAACGCCGTCGCAGGAAACACAAGTCGGCACAATCTGAAGTTCGTGTCCGAATGACGGCTCAAAAAGCGGGCGCATAGGGCGGTCAATAAGACGGGAAACCAAAATTTCCTTGTCTTTCGGGCGTCCTTCGCGTTTTACAAAACCACCGGGGATTTTTCCGGCAGCATAGAATTTTTCGTTGTACTCAACTGTAACAGGAACGAAATCCTGTCCTTCTGTAACAGCAGATGAAGCACAAATTGTTGCAATAATGGCTGCACCGCCCCACTGGGCATAAACACAACCATTAGCCTGTTTACCGATTCTTCCTGTTTCAAGAATCAAATCGGCATCACCAAGTTTGTAAGAAACTCTTTCGACCATGAGTAAATTCTTCCTTTTTATAAGAAAATTACTGCACCGCGACAGAATTCATTACAAAAAGCAAAACCGAAAGTTCGTCGCTTTTTCTAAAAAATTCTGTCCATCTCCAATGCAGTATCCGACAAAAAAAGCATTTGCCCCAAAAACGGAGCAAACGCTTTCCAACATTACTTGCGGAGACCAAGCTCTTTGATGAGGGCGCGGTAACCTTCGAGATCTGTGCGCTGCATGTATTTCAGCAAATTACGGCGCTGACCTACAAGCTTCAAAAGACCGCGTGAAGCGCTCTTGTCTTTTTTAAGATTCTGGCAGTGTTCTGTAAGCTGTTTGATGCGTTCTGTCAAAATTGCTACCTGAACACGGATGTTGCCTGTGTCTTTTTCGTTTGCACCGAATGTAGAAATCAGTGCCTGTGTCTTTTCTTTTGAAAGTGCCATTAATGGAACCCCTTGAAATAATGTAATTTCCGTATAAAACCGGAAACGTCTGATAAGCGGAATAATTGCAGGTCAAATCCTGGGTTTCTAGGAAGAAATCACAACATTTCCGTAAAACAAACTGCACTTATCTTATAGAAAAATAATGATTTAATCAATCACCTTGACACGAATCAACAGCCTTCACTGCAACCCCACTGTGTTACAGGCCGTATTTTGCTACAAGTTCAGTGCGGTCATTTACGCCGATTTTTTCGTAAATAACAGAAATATAGTTCTCTACAGCCCGTTTTCTGATGCCCAGCTTATCTGCTATCTGATCATTGGAGTAGCGGCACAAAAGCAGCTCCATAACCTCTTTTTCACGTCGGGTAAGAGCATCTGTAAAGTTGTTATATTTAATAAGCCCTGTTTTTAATTCTTCCTGTATAAAGACTTCGCCGGCAAGCGCCTTTTCCATGCAGTTCAAAAGCTCTGGCGAAGTGGCGTTTTTTGACACATAACCGCATGCACCGCTTTTGATTGCGCTTTTCACAATGCCCGCCGCAAAGAACATCGAATAAACAATGATTTTTATGCCGGGATAAAGCGAAAGCAGCTTTCTTATAAAATCAATTCCGGTATTTTTGCCATAAAAGTTTATATCGCAGATAACAACAGACGGAAGCTTGCCGCTTTTTGCAAGCTGCTCAAAATCTGCAAGCGCCGCTTCATGACTTCCTGCATCACCTGTTTTTATCCAGTCAGAGTTTTCAGTTATCCAGCTGGAAGTGCCCAGCCTTAGCATTTCATGATCATCAATTATATAAAAGGTTTTAGCCATATTTCCTCTTGTTACAGCGTTATGGTAATCTGTGTACCGCAGTCTTCTTCTGAACGGTAGCTCACAGTTCCGCCAAGCAACTGCACTCTCTCAACGATATTTCTTATTCCAAAATGAAAGTTTTCGGTGTTTTCAAAAACACCGCTGTTTATCTGATTCACAAGCTCTGCATTCATGCCCTGCCCGTCATCTGTTATGATTATCTTTAAGGCTGAACGCCTTTTAGCAGCGGCGGCCGCGGTTTCTTTTTTGAAAAGAACAGTCACCTCGTTTGCGGCGGCATGCTTCTTTATATTCTGAAAAGCTTCTTGAACAATGCGGTATATGTTCATAAGCTGTTCGTCTGTAAAAACCGAAAAATCAACCGAGTCTTCAACAACAATGCGCAGCTGAAAATCAGATTTATCATTTGAGACTGTGCCAAAAATCTTTTGCCCCAAAAGGTCTAAAGCGCCGGTCATGTCACTTTCAAAAATGTTAGGCGGCGTAAGGTTGTAGCACAGCTTGCGGATAGTGTCGATATTCTCGTTTTGTGTTGCAATAATTTTTGATGCAGTTTCTTTTTCAGCAAGACCTTCAGCCAAAAGCGAAACATAACGCATGCTTTGAGCAACAGTATCATGAAGCTCCATTGAAATGCGCCGCCGTTCAGCTTCCTGCACTTCCATGGAATGTTTCAAAAACTGGTCTGAATTATAGATGATAGCATCACGCTTTTTTACCTCGCGCGCATTAAGATAAATCAATATAACCGCGCCTACAATAATGGCCAGAAACGCTATCGCATAATAATCATAGAATTTTTTATGCGTATCTTCCAACACAAAGTTCTGGTTACGGAGATATGCCAGCATACTAAGGTCTATCTGCTCAATCTGCGATTCAATCAAATTCTGCTCGGCAACTTCACCCTTTTCAAGCTGCTGCAAAAGAGAAGCGCCTGTTGTCAGGCAGATTTCAATCTGATTTTGGGTTGCGTCTTTTAATTCCGGGTAAGAATTGAACTTTTCGGGCTTATAGTTTTCTAAAACAGTCAAAAACTTTTGGCAAGAGGCAGCGTCTTTATTCTGATGAAACTCTGCCCAAGCCGCATACACAACTTTAGAATCATTAAATTTATGCTGCGGCCTTTGAAAGCATGAAACAAGAGAGAAAAGCAGAACTACCAACATTATATGCCGGATTCTCATTCAGCTTCTCCCCCCCCCCGTACATTTGTATAGTATATTTCTTATAAGCAATAGAAATTCCGAAACCAGCAAAAGTTGTAATGATTCTGTCTAAGACCGTAATCGGAATGCGCCCTATGATGCAAGAAGCAAGCACGCCCATCTGGTCGCCTGAAAAAGCAAATATGATTTTGTCAAAAGGGCCGGCTTCTACATTCTGCGTAAACGTAAAATAGCTGATACTTCCCGAAACGACGGCACACGCCAGAGCCGCACAGACTGCTGCCGTAAGAATATACAAAAACGTAAAGTTAACGCCTTTTGCAAGATTTTCCTTTTTGCGCACAAAAAGCCATGTTACCAGAATAATGGTAAATGCAGATAGCGTAAAAAGATAGATATAATCATTCTTGCCATACAGAATAATCAGCTTAAGGCAGCCGCAGACTACATTCACAACATAAACAGCCAATGCAGCCAGCGGCCCGTAGACAAAAAGCACCGCCATTGCAAAAATCATATCCAGAAACAGCGGCACATGCAGCACATTCTGAAAAAGCGACGCCGTAGCAAAATCAAGCACCCCCGCCACAATTACCACAAGACTGATTGTAAGATATTTCTGCAAATTTTGGTTCATATTGCTCCTCCAATATCATTATCTACTTTTTAGATTCTGCTAACCAGTTTATTATAGCAGAACCGCCGCAAGATTCAAAGCTCCAGAATATGGCGCAGGCAAAAGATTGATATGAAAACCTTTCTGCTGAAACTTCTCTCTATCAGACAGAATTTCTTCATAACTATATCTCAACAGCAAGTCGGTTCTATTATTTTCTATAAATAATTGCTCATCATTGCTTGAAATAATCCTATAAGTGCAAACCGCCCCCTGTCTGCGCACAACTAAGCAGCTAACGCTTAAAAGCTACAGCGCCTTTGCTATTGCGTTTGTAATGCCGATGTACAGCAATACTATTATGCCGCTTGCGATAATGTACGGTGCGAAATGAAAGCTCAAGCAAGTTGCAATCACATTCACGATAATTGCCGCTATTGTGAACAAGACTGACAGCACCGTGATATTGCTATCGCCGCGGTCAGCATATTTTATGCCGAAGCCACCCACAAGCAAGATTAGGAATGTTCCAGTTGCAATACCTAACATAAGCCACTTCTGGTCTTCTGAAGCATTGGCGGCATAAAAGCCGTAACCGGCAAGCGCGGCAATACCAGCAGAAACAAGCGCTGGAACAAGTTTTATCTTCATAATTCTGACTCCTTAGTAATATCTTGAGTGCCTGCCAAAACAACAGCCGGTGGAACAAGTGCAATCAGTGCGACAAGCTCCGTAAAGTCAGCAGCTGTTTTCCATTCTGTCAAGCCACTTTTCCACACAGGGGTTGATGCCGACACTTGCTTTTCCATCACAAG
>CADBUT010000096.1 GCA_902797925.1 uncultured Spirochaetaceae bacterium | reverse complement strand
GAAAACACAAAGCTCTATCTTATTTCTGCGCTCGGCGAGCTTAACGCCGTTCAGTCTGTTAGCACGATTGTTGACCTTGCAAAAGACACTTCTGAGCCGACAGCCGTGAGAATGGCCGCCGCAGAAGCTTTGGGCGGCATAGAAAGCCCTGAATCAGTTGAGTCGCTTATTTCAATTTATGAAGATAATGACGCTAACGTGCGCGTTTCTGTTATAAAGGCCTTGTCTAAGAAGACTGATGAAAAGTCAAAGAGCGTAATTATTTCTGCTGTAAAAGACAGCTTCTATAAAGTACGCCTTGCGGCTTTGCAGGCTATTATCGACCAGAATATAACAGACGCTTCAAGCGTGGTGCTTTACCGCGCAAAAAATGACGCAGAGAATGTCGTAAAGCACAAGTCTTATGAAACGTTAAGCGCAATTCATTCAGCTGAAGGAATCTGGTATTTGATGAACGTCATCGAAGATAATAAAAAGTCTGAAACAGACCGTGCGAAAGCTGCGGCCGTGCTGCTGAAATACAATTTTGATTCTTCGATTGAGCCTGTAAAAGCTGTCGCAAGGGCAACACTTGACGACAAGCGGCTTATAAAACTGCGGTATGCAATCGGGAAAGAACTTGCAAAGTATACGAGTCCTGCTATTGAAGATATCTGCGCCGCTTATCTTATAAATGACGATGTTGCTACAAAAGGCACAGCCCTTGATATGTTTGAAAAGAACAATTTTGAGTCGCTTAAACCTCTGGTTGAAGTAATGAGCGTTGACGACAAAGAAGGCACAAACAAGAAAAAGGCTAAGAATGTTCTTGACCGCATAGAAAGAAACGGCACACCTTTGACAAAATCTTCTGACTGACGGCGGTTCTATAGATGTTACGCATTGGCTTTTTGATTCATTTAATCGACGCAGGCTACAGCAAAGAAATGTTTGACGGCATTTCTTTGTATTGCCAGGAAAAGGGTATTCAGCTTGTCGTTTTTCCGGCACATACACTTGACTGGCCTTTCGGCAAATACGGATACCAGGACACTGTACTTCTTGAATTTATCAAAAACTACAGACTCGACGGTCTTATTATCGAAGCCGGAACTCAGTGCTCGTTTTGCGGCAAAGAGAAGTTTGAAAAAACTTTTATAAATGTAATGAGACCGCTCCCAATGGTCACTTTCGCTGTCGGTTTTGACGGAATTCCTTTGGTGCAGGGCGATAACGGCCACGGGCTTGAAGCTTTGGTTGAGCATCTGATTTCAGTACATTCTTGCAGGAAGTTTATGCTTGTAACAGGACCAAGCGAAAACCATGATTCAATAATCAGAGAGAATTCTGTAAAAAGCGTATTGAAAAATCACAATATTGACCTTAAGGCAGATTCAATAATAAGGGGAAATTTTTTCGGGCAGTCGACAGTTTCGCTTTTAAAAGCTTATCTTGAAGAGCATAAAAAACTGGATTTTGACGCAATTGTCTGCTTCAACGATATTATGGCTTTATCGATAATTCATTTTCTTAATGGTCAGGGCATCCGCGTTCCTGATGATATTATCGTTACAGGCTTTGACGATTCGTTTGTGTCTTCTTTTGATCAGCCCTCGCTGACAACCGTAAAGACTTCGCTTGCACCGCAGGGCTATGCAACCGCAAAAAAAATACATGAATTGATTCAAACCAACAAAGCTGAACCTTATGAAGAGTATTCAACCGTTGCACTGTACAGACAGTCCTGCGGGTGCATAAAAGAAGACGATTTCTCTTTTAATGCCTATGACGAACAGATGAGAAAAATTTCGTGGGGAAAGGAGTTCAAGCGTCTTAGAGAGCGCCGCGGTCTTTTTCTGGAAGGTGATTTTGCCCGGATTAGAGATATTGTAAGTGTGCTGCTCACTGTAAAAGATTATTCTGATTTTATGAATGCTCTGAAAATGGCTTTTACTGCATTGGAAATAAACAAAGCCGCTGTCGTATTGTACGAAAAGAAAACTGAGCATTTAAAAAATGCAGAATTTGCTGTCCCAGAAAAAGCAAAGCTCATATATGCCTTTGATGCAGATACAGATTTTAAAATTACAGAAGCTTTACCTTTCAATACAAAAGAGGGCTTCCTGCCGTTTAATAATTTTGATAATGCTGTGTCAGCTTTTATGCTTAAGCCGCTGTTTTTCTGTGAAAATCAGCTGGGTTATATCTTTTTTAACACAGGCAGTTTTTCAGGTTCCGTATATGATCTTCTCTGTATGCAGATAAGTAATGCCGTCATTTCGTTGAAATTGAACTGACACAATAATAATTGATAAAAAAAGCCGGAGATGAAGTTTTATGCTTCATTGACCGGCTTTTTTATTCGTGCCGAGGGTTTAATACCTGTTTCCGTAGGAAACATCCCACTCTGGGGCGAAATAAAGGGTATTAAACCTGAGTGCAATTCCTTAGCAGAACGAACGATACCCCGCACGCTCTGCGTCGGGGTTCG
>CADBUT010000095.1 GCA_902797925.1 uncultured Spirochaetaceae bacterium | reverse complement strand
ATTTCGGCTCTTTCGCCGGTGCTTGTGCTTGACGGCTTTGACTGGGCTGATTCAATTGTGCTGACTTACAGTTATTCGCCTTTTACGTTTAAGACGCTTTTTGCGGCAATCGCGGGCGATTTTGAAGCGCAGGGGAAACTGCCGCTTCAAATTGAACGGCGCTATTAGACAGGCGGTTAGAATGGCAGATTTTCAGATAGAGCCTCTGTCAAGTTCTTTGTTCAATCAGGCAAAACAATTTGTTGAAACAAACGAAAAATACAGCGTCTCTCTTTCGGCAATGATTTCTGCTATAAAAGTACCAACACCGGCAGCACCACAGGGCAATGTCTACTGCATATTCAAAACTGAAAACAGCAGCAGAACACTTGAAGGTGTTTTCGGTATTACGCATGGCGAACTTATTCTGCATAATGTGCCTTTTCTTTTTGAAGATTCACCGCTGCGCTCTGCCCCGGACAATTTCGGGGATTTGCGCACAAAGCTTCTTAAAGAAGTGTCAGAACTTTTAAAACCTCATAAGATTTTCAGCATAATGGGAGAAGCCGCTTCTTCAGACTTTTTCTGTGAGGCAGCCGGAAAAGAACCGGTTTGCAGACGCTCATACATTCTAATGGAATATAAGCCGCATACGGCAGAAGCCGATTTTGCGCGTTTCTCTCCCAAAAGCCTTTTGCAGCAGGGGTTTTTTATGCGCTCTTGTTTGCAGTCTGATGCAGAAGCCTTGTATCCTCTCCAAAAAGAATACGACATCGTTGAAGTGCTGCCTCCTGGTACAGAGCACAACGAATTTGCGTGCAAAATGAGCCTTAAAAAGAATCTTGCATACCATTTGATTTACGCTGTCTTTTACGGAAACAAGCCTGTGGCAAAAGCCGGCACAAACGCAATGGGCACATATTATTTTCAGATTGGCGGCGTTTTTACCGCAAAAGAATGGCGCAACAAGCATCTTGCAAGAGCAGCTGTCGGGGCTGTTGTAAAAGAAGCTTTGGTACGCGGCAAAAAACCTGTACTTTTTGTAAAGAACCAGAATGAACCCGCGAAGACCTCATACACACACGCCGGTTTTGTACCATGCGCCGACTACGAAATCTGCTATTTCTAGCTTCACCTTCAGCAAACCCCCTGAAAGACAAAAAAAAGACCAGCCTGTTTCAGACTGGTCAAAGCAAGAAAGATTTATTTTTGATTCTGTGAAATCTTGAAAATAATCTAAATTAAAACGTAGAGCTTATCTCTTGATTCTTGAAATTTTTGTTCCCTCAAGAGAAAGGTTGTACATAAGCCCTTTCTGGTCAAGAATGAAAGCCATAACAGGCGTATCGGCTGAGTAGTTTGTATCAACAGAAGCACCGACACCGACAGCAATAACAGCTACAGAAGCATCTACACCAGCTTTCCAGCCGTCGCCGTCAACAAACTTCTCATAAGCATCTTTTGTCATAAAAAGATAGATAACAGTCTTTTTCTGACCGCCGAGCTGCCAGCCTACAGAAGCAGAAGCTGTGCTGTAATACTCAATAGTCTTTTTGCCTCTGAGCAAAGCACCTTCGCCATACTCGCCGCCAAGACCAACACCAACTTTATATACTTCAGGGAAAACCAAAACACCATAAGCCTGATTCAACAAATTAGTTGCGCCTTTCTGGGTTTTGAAAATCTCAAGGGCGTCTTTAACGCCAACATCAATAGCTTCTGCTGATTTAGCAAACATCATTGAAGGAACAAACAAAGAAATAACCAGAACAACAACAAGGGCTGCTCCAAGCTTATTCATTTTCTGTGTATTCATTTCAATTCCTCCTGTAAGTTTCAAAGAAACAATACAGCATTTACTGCATAAACAAGAATTTCAGATGTACAGAATCTGCAAACTGCAAGACTAATTTCTACTGCACATCTGCAATATTATAAACATAAATTGTAAATAAATGTAACAAGTTTTTACATAAAAGTAGGATTTTTACACACTTTTTATTGGTTTTTAAGGGCGCTTTAAGCATTTTTTAATATTTCTATTGAAACGAAAAGAAATATCTGAGCATTTTTTCGGCATAAAACTTAGAATTGAAAAAAGCATGAATCAACTTTATAAATGCAGAAATAAACTTTTTTTCGTGAATATTCTTTAATGCCAATGTCAAACTTCTGTTGGAAGCCGAAAATTTCGCGGCATTTTTTTCAGAAAAATATTTCTTTTCATAGCCTTCCATCGTCATGTTTTTTAAGCTGCCGGAATAAGACTTTTGCAACCAGCGCATCCGCAGATATTGCACAAAAAGGCTTGAACGAGAAATGCTGTCAGCAGACATTCTGTATTGCAGAACAACCTGCGGAATATTTCCAAAAACATAGCCCTTTTTCATGGCTTTCAGGATAAATTCATAATCTTCAACATATTTCGTATCATAAGCACCAATATCATCGAAAACAGCTTTTTTCAAAAACCATGAAGGGTGAAAAACGCAGTTATTTACCAGCATCTTCTTCCGTATTCTGCTGTTATCAACAGGAACTTTAATGCAATTATTAATGATCTCTCCCGCTTGAGAAATTGTCTGAACATAACCGCCAATGAAGTCAAGATTATTCTTTTCAAGATAATCCTTTTGCCGCTCAATTCTAAAAGGCAGAGAAACATCATCAGCATCCATTCTGGCTATATATTTGCCTTTTGCATTTTGCAAAGCTCTGTTCAAAGAAAACGTCAAGCCTTCGTTTTTCTCGTTGAAAAGAAGACTGATTCTTTCATCTTTTTTTGAATACTCCGACAAAATCCGGCAGTTCAATTCATTTTCAGGCGAATCCATAATGATTATAAATTCAAAATCAGCAAAAGTCTGATTTAATATTGACTCAACAGCCTGTCTTAAAATCTGTTCAGGTTCGTTATAAACTGACATTATTACAGAAACGAGAGGATTATCAGCCATAAATCAGAACCTTCCTATAAGAAAAAGAAACCTGAGCGCAAGCTCATCAATCAGCTTTTGGCGCAAGCGACGGGGAAAGAAGACCTTCTTTAGCTGCACAGTCAAGGCCTTTTTTCTTGTGAATAAATGCAGCACTCGGCGGTATTCTTCAGGCAGCGGAACGTCTGAATATTCAAGCACCTTATACAT
>CADBUT010000094.1 GCA_902797925.1 uncultured Spirochaetaceae bacterium | reverse complement strand
CGTCTTATGACAAGCAGTTTGCGCGCGACTGGCTCAAGGCTAATCCGCACGACGACTGGACATTGCCGCAGGCTGTCGTAGACAAGACGATTGCAATTTATCTTGAAGGCTACGAAAAGCTCACAGGCAGGAAACTCTAAAACTTTTAATGTCATTCCCGCATGCGATGCGGGAATCTTTTTATAAATTATTCAATATTAGGAAAATTAAATGACAGATACTTACGAATCACCATTATCTACACGTTATGCATCTGAATATATGCTCAAGCTATTCTCTTCAGACACACGCTATCAGACATGGCGCAAGCTTTGGGTTGCGCTTGCAAAGGCAGAGAACGCGTTGGGCTTGCCTGTTACAAAAGAGCAGGTAAAAGAACTTTCTGAGCATATTACCGACATAGACTATGATGTTGTAGCCGCGCGCGAAAAAGAGGTGCGCCACGACGTTATGGCGCATGTCTATGCTTATGGCAAGGTTGCCCCGAAGGCAGCCGGAATTATCCACTTGGGCGCGACAAGCTGTTACGTTACGGATAATGCTGATTTGGTTATCTACCGCGACGCGTTGCGCTATGTGCGCGGCGAGCTTCTCAAAGTGATTGCAAACCTTTGCGATTTTGCAGACAAATACAAAGGCATGCCGACGCTCGGCTATACGCATTATCAGCCGGCGCAGCTTGTTACAATCGGCAAGCGCGCGTGCCTGTGGCTTCAAGATTTTGTTTCAGACCTTGATGAAATTGATTTTGCAATAAAGAACGTGAAATTCCTTGGCTGCCGCGGAACGACAGGCACAGAGGCTAGCTTTATCGACCTTTTTGAAGGCGACCACAAGAAATGTGAAAAGCTGAACGAGATGATTGCAAAAGACTTTGACTTTTCCGAAATCTTTGACGTGCAAGGTCAGACTTATCCGCGCAAGGTAGACAGCCGCATTTTGAATGCGCTTTCTTCTGTGGCGCAGAGCTGCTACCGCATGGCAAACGACATCCGTCTTTTGCAGCATGACCGCCAGGTTGAAGAACCTTTTGAGAAAAATCAGATTGGCTCTTCGGCAATGGCTTATAAGCGTAACCCTATGCGCAGCGAACGCATCTGCTCTTTGGCGCGCTATCTTATGGCAGACGCTCTCAATGCACCGATGACGGCTTGTACGCAGTGGCTTGAGCGCACTCTTGATGATTCTGCAAACCGCCGCATTTCGCTGCCGGAAGGCTTTCTCTGCTGCGATGCAATTTTGCGCCTTGCGCAGAACGTAACTGACGGGCTGCATGTAAACGAAAAAATCGTGGAAAAGACTTGCAACGATTATCTGCCGTTCATTGCTACAGAAAACCTTATGATGGAAGCAGTTAAGCGCGGCGGTGACAGACAGCAGCTGCATGAGATTATCCGCCGATGTTCAATGGAAGCAACCGCCAAGATGAAGAACGGCGAAGAATGTGATTTGCTTGCAAGGCTTGCCGCCGAAAAAGAATTCGGTCTTTCTGAAGCTGAAATGAAAGAGCTTCTCAAGCCTTCGCTTTATATTGGCCGCTGCCCAGAACAGGTAACAGCCATGCTTAAAAAGATTAAACCGCTTTTGAAAAATGTGGCCAAAGAATCAGCAGAGATTAATCTGTAAATAGTTTTAGGGGCGCTGCCCCTAAAACTACGGATTAATCTGAACAAGGCAATTCTTTGAAAAACTCATAAAATGCATCATTAATAAATAGTGCTTGTGCAATTCCTTTGTAAGGTGTTGCATGATCGATTTCCATACGAAACAGGGGATAATAACGGCTTAATGCATCTGTGTGATTTTCAAAATAATCTATAGCATGAATCCAATCTATATCACGGACAGGAAACCACTGATTCAATTCTATTAGAGCTTTGATTTGTTCATCTGGTTTCTTTTGCAACAGGTCTTTATAATCTTGTTCCTCCAATATTTTTGTTATGAATTCCTGCGTGTTTTTTAAGTTTTCAAGAAGTACCGGCGAGAATGTTTGTCCTTTTTCGAATGTTATAAACTGTTTTGCATTATAAATATCATACTTCTCTTCATATTCTTTAGCTTTTGCTTTTTCATCTGCCATGTGTTTTTTTATTGTTGCAATAAAAGAATTTTCCTCATAGGCTTTTGAATCTTTTAGTTTTTCATCAAAAGTCTTTTTTACATCAATTTTATCGCCGATATTTTTCTCTATTGTTTCGCACATTTCATCGAATTGATTTTCGATTGGCGAATCGTTTTCGTTTTTCACTTCAATTACAGCAGAAATAAAATCTTTGTATTCATTTTCTTCATAAGAAGATAAAAAAGAAAATAAATCGTTAAAATCGAATCCCAACACAATATAATTTGAAAGTGCCTTATTATATTTATTGTTTTTAAGATTTGCTTTATCGAATTTGTTTTTCCAAAAAAGATTTATACTGTCTTTGTCAAAATTCTTGCGTATTAGCTCGCCACAATCGAAATCTAAATCATCAAGATAAGTATCTTCCATAAGTAAGAGTTTATCTTCATCAGAAATCTCAAGAGGTTTTACAAGTTCATAAAGACGCTTAAAATCGCAACGTGCTGGCAAATCCACAGGTTCTTTTGCAAATTGATTTATAAGATCAAGTGCAAATTCACAATGTTCTTTTTTGATGTCTCCATAGATAAAAACTTTATCCTTGAGTCTTGTTTCCATCATGCAGGCAATTCCCAAAAGATATGCATGATAGATATTGTGTTACTGAATTTGAAAGTGCAAAGCTCAAATAGATTCCCATATTAAGACTCCTTTTTGCTGCCTGCTGTCTGTTTCAAAACCGATTCGTCTTTCAGCTGTTCGGCTAGCTGTTGCACTGTTTCTAGAGGCAAATCTTGT
>CADBUT010000093.1 GCA_902797925.1 uncultured Spirochaetaceae bacterium | reverse complement strand
TCCTGAAAAAGAAAATGACTGTCTTCCGCATTTTGAAACACTTAATTATTCTTTAAAACCATGCCCAGAAAAACGCACTTTGTATGTACCGTATCTTTCCTGCATAGCAAGAGAAGATTATGCTCCGGATGTCTGGTTTTCAGATATTATTAAGGAATTAGACAGCGGTTTGTATGATACGCTTGTCTTTGATTTAAGATACAATAGGGGTGGTCAGCTGCTTACCTGGGGATTTCCGGAAAAATACAGAGATGAATTAAACAAATATAATATTGCTCTGATTGCTACCGGCAGGACTTTTTCTGCAAGTACCTGGTTTATGGAATCAATTTTGAATGTGTGTCCTGATGCTAAAATATTTGGCGAAGAAACAGGACAGGCAATCTATAATTACACAGGCGTAAGAAAAGAGGAACTTAAAGCTTTGAAGTGCAAATTTGGTTTTCCGGTATTTCTTGATGAGCTCACACCTCTTACTACAATAAAAGAGCGGACTGATGAATATTACCGCGGAATTATGCCTGATGTTGAAGTGCAGGAAAGCTTTGAAGACTTTATGCAGGGCGAAGATTCAATTTATAACGCAGTTTACGCTTATTTTAATAAATAGAGTATATGCACACCAGATTGCTTCGCTACACTCGCAATGACGTTATTATTGTGATATAATAAGAATATGAATTATAAAAGTTTTCTAGACAGACCCTTCCGTCTCATGGCTCTGATTGGCTGCGTGTATTTAATCATCATGCTGATTTTGAATGTGTTCACAGGTTTTGCCTACGAGCAGAGTATTATGCCTTTTTCAAAAGCTGTCTCATATATTATAGAAGGAATTGCGTTTGTTCTCTGTGTGCTTTGTTTTTTCTTTTATACAAGGCACAGCATTTATTACATTGCACTTGAAATCCTCACGCTTTCAAATCTCTATACAGGAAGAATCTATACAGCTTTGTTTTTGACCGCAATTCTTTTTATTCTGCTGCTTGTAGAAAACAGACTTGCTTCCAAAGTGCGGCTCGGCGTGTGCCTTGCGCTGGAGGTTGTAAAGCTTGTTCTGGTTATTCCTTATGGTGTACGCAGTTTCTTTGAATACATAGGAATTACACTTTTTTCGCTTGCTACAATCGGCTGCATAAACCTTTTGTTCCGTCATGCTTATGACAAAAAAAGCTTTGATACAATTTCTATTGATGATTACAAATTTACAGCCCGCCAGAAAGACTGCATAAAAGAGATTGTGCTTAACAACACAACCATTAAAGCGCTTGCAATCAATCACAATGTCAGCGAGAGCGCCATTAAAAAAGACCTTTCTCACATTTATGATGTTCTTGGAATTACAGGCAAGGCAGACTTAAAAGCTCTGTTTATCGGCTATGAATTCTAAAATTAAAGTATTTCTTTACTTTGGCTTAAATCCGGCTTTTTTTGTTGGTTTTCTCATTTGATTATGCTATATTTCCATCAAAATTAATTTTAAGTTCAAGCAACAATAAAAAAGGTTCTATATGGCAACTCAAAAAATCGGAACACTGCGTAACAATCTTTTTGCGCTTTCTCTTGTGTGGAAAATGTGCCCGCGTCAGGTGATTCACAGAGCCGTTTCAAGGTTTTTGTATTATGTCAGCTGGCTTTTTTACAGCGCGTTTTTTATGCGCTATGTAATCAACGCCCTGCAGGAAGGAAAAACCTTTCAGGCGATTATGGTCTTTGTAGGCATTACAATCGGCGTTTTTGCTTCAATGGCTTTGTACAACAGCTATATTCTTGGCTGTGTTGCGCCAATCTGCGATGCAGAAATCAACAAGAAACTTTATCAGAAGCTTTTTCAAAAGTCGCGGAACGTAGAGCTTGAATGTTTTGAAAATGCCGCCTTTTACGATAAGTACACGCTTGCCATGAAAAATGCAGACACGCGCCTTACCGAGACAGTGGACAACTTTTTTGGCACAGTTTTTGGCGGCATCGCAAGTGTTTATGCCTTTATTTTTATGTACAAGGTCGACAAACTTTCCGTCACATTCCTGCTTCTGCCGGTAATCGGAAACTTCTATTTCCGCAGGCTGAACAGCAAAGTTGATTATGAGCGAAACAAGGAAATGGCACCGCATAACCGGCGCATCGATTACATCAACAGAATCATGTACCTGAAAGATTATGCCAAAGAAATCCGCCTGACGAACATTTTCAGGCTGCTAAAAAGGCAGTATACAGAAGCCATTACCGGTGTAGCTGATGTAACTAAAAAATTTGTGTTTAAATCAGCTTTTCTGCACTGGTTTTATGTTATGTTCACATTCACCTTTATTTTTGAAGGGCTGCTGATTTACGGAGGCTACCGCACGCTTGTAAGCGAGACAATGAAACTTCCGCAGCTTGCTGTTCTTACAAGCATGATGGTTGCCACAACATGGATTCTGATTGGTTTTACAGATTCTATCACAGCCTGTTTTAAGAATGGGCTTTTTATAGATTATCTCCGAACGTTTTTGGAATATAAGGAAAAAATCCCAGAAGATTATGACGGCGCAGACCCCGGTACACAGATTGAGTCTATTGAATTCCGCAACGTAAGTTTTGCCTACAAAGACGAGCCTGTACTTTCAAAGCTCAACATGAAAATAGACGGCGGCAAAACTTATGCGCTTGTAGGTCATAACGGAGCCGGAAAATCTACAATTATAAAGCTTCTGCTCCGCTTTTATGACCCGACTGAAGGAGAGGTTCTGCTGAACGGGCGCAACATCAAAGAATATAACTTGCAGAAATACCGCGCACTTTTTGCGACAGCGTTTCAGGACAACAGAATGTTCTCCATGAGCGTAGCAGACAACGTAGTGCTTGGCGAGGACATCGCTGAAAGCGAAAAAGAGCAGATCGTCGCGGACGCGCTTAAACTTTCAGGTGTATACGACAAGGTAATGAGCCTGCCGAAAGGCATGGACACAACTCTTACACGCGAATTTGACGATGAAGGCGCGGTGCTTTCTGGCGGTGAATTCCAGAAAATTGTGGTTGCGCGAGCTTTCGCGCGGCGCTGTCCTATAAAGGTTTTTGACGAGCCTTCAAGTGCGCTTGACCCGATTGCCGAGTACAAGCTTTTTGACAATATCCTTAAGGCATGCCGCGAGAACACTCTGCTTTTTATCTCGCACAGACTTTCTTCGGTGCAGAACGCAGACCATGTTTTTCTGCTTGAAAACGGC